>NZ_JBYRFX010000384.1:0-30932 GCF_057815775.1 Inquilinus sp. | reverse complement strand
GGCCGACACCAAGCCGGTCGATGTCGACCGCATCGCCGACGGCGTCGCCGTGATCCAGCAGGGCCTGGACGCCGGCGACAAGGTCGTCACCGCCGGCCAGTACCGGCTGCAGCCGGGAACCCATGTCGAGATCCGCGAGGCCGCCGCCGCATCACGGCCGGCCGCCGCACCGGGAGCCTGAGCCATGAGCATCTCGGCCCTGTTCATCAGGAAGCCCATCGCCACGTCGCTGATCATGGCCGGGGTGCTGCTGGTCGGCCTGGTCGCCTATCCGCTGCTGCCGGTCGCCCCCCTGCCCCAGGTCGATTTCCCGACCATCCAGGTCTCCGCCCAGCTGCCCGGCGCCGACCCCACGACCATGGCCTCATCGGTGACGGCGCCGCTGGAACGGCAATTCGCCGAGATCCCCGGCGTGTCGCAGATGACGTCGAGCAGCACGCTGGGCAACAGCTCGGTCACCCTGCAGTTCGACCTCGATCGCAACATCGACGGCGCGGCGCAGGATGTGCAGACCGCGATCAACGCCGCCGGCGGCCAGTTGCCGAAGAACCTGCCGTCGCCGCCGACCTACCGCAAGGTGAACCCGGCCGACAGCCCGATCCTGCTGATTGCCGTCCGGTCCGACACGCTGCCGCTGACCACCGTCGACGACTATGCCGAAAACATCCTGGGCCAGGCCATCAGCCAGGTCCCGGGCGTGGCCCAGGTCAATTTCGGCGGCCAGCAGAAGCCCGCCGTCCGGGTCGAGCTGGACCCGCAGAAGCTGGCCGCGCTGGGCATCGGCCTGGAAGACGTGCGCAGCGTCATCACCGCCGCCACCACCGACAGCCCGAAGGGCAGCATCGACGGCGCGACCCGCACCTTCACCATCTACGACAACGACCAGGAGCTGAAGGCCGACCCCTGGAACGACGTCATCATCGCCTACAAGAACGGCGCGCCGGTGCGCATCCGGGACGTGGGCCGCGCGGTCGAGGGGCCGGAGAACAACAAGCTGGCCGGCTGGGCCAACGGCCAGCGGGCCGTCATCCTGATCGTGCTGAAGCAGCCCGGGTCGAACGTGATCGACGTCGTCGACCACATCAAGACCCTGCTGCCGCAGCTGCAGGCGGCCGTGCCGCCGGCGGTCAAGGTCGACATCATCAGCGACCGCACCACCACGATCCGCGCCTCGGTCAGCGACGTCCAGTTCACCCTGCTGCTGACCATCGCCCTGGTGGTCGGCGTGATCTTCGTGTTCCTGCGCAACGTCTGGGCCACGCTGATCCCCAGCATCACCGTGCCGCTCGCGCTCGTCGGCACCTTCGCCCTGATGTACGTCTTCGGCTACAGCCTGGACAACCTGTCGCTGATGGGGTTGAGCATCGCGGTCGGCTTCGTCGTCGACGACGCCATCGTCATGCTGGAGAACATCCACCGCCATATCGAGGACGGGCTGCCGCCGGTGCAGGCCGCGATCAAGGGCGCCGGCGAGATCGGCTTCACCATTTTCTCGATCAGCCTGTCGCTGGTCGCCGTGTTCATCCCGCTGCTGCTGATGGGCGGCATCGTCGGCCGGGTGTTCCGGGAATTCGCCGTCACCGTCAGCATGACCATCCTGGTTTCGGCCATCGTGGCGCTGACCCTGACGCCGATGATGTGCTCGCGCTTCATGCGGCATGACACCGGCAAGCACGGCCGGCTGTACATGCTGTCCGAGCGCGGCTTCGACCTGCTGCTCTACGGCTATCGCCGGTCGCTCGACGCCGCCATGAAGCACAGCCGCATCACCCTGGGCGTGTTCCTGCTGACCATCGCCTGCACCGCCTATCTCTTCGTCATCATCCCGAAGGGCTTCTTCCCGCAGCAGGATATCGGCATCATCGTCGGCACGTCCGAAGCGGCGCAGGACATCTCCTTCGCCGAGATGAGCCGCAAGCAGGTCGAGCTCGGCAAGATCGTCGCCGCCGACCCGGATGTCGCCGGCGTGGTGATGTCGCTGGGCGCCAGCGGCGGCCAGACGCTGAACAACGGCCGCATGTACATCAACCTGAAGCCGCGCGACGACCGCGACGCCTCGGCCGCCCAGATCATCGACCGGCTGCGGCCGAAGCTGGCCAAGGTCGAGGGCGCGGCCCTGTTCCTGCAGCCGTCCCAGGACATCAATATCGGCGGCCGGCTGAGCCGGACCCTGTACCAATACACCCTGCAGGATGCGAGCCTGGACGAGCTGAACCAGTGGGCGCCCAAAATCTATGCCAAGCTGAAATCGCTGCCGGAGCTGCGCGACGTCGCCACCGACCAGCAGACCGGCGGCACCACCCTGACGCTCGACATCGACCGTGACGCCGCCTCGCGCTACGGCATCCAGCCGCAGCTGATCGACGACACGCTGTACGACGCCTTCGGCCAGCGCCAGGCGGCGCAGTACTTCACCCAGATCAACAGCTATCACGTGGTGATGGAGGTGCTGCCGGAGCTGCAGGACAAGCCCTCGGCGATCGACCGGATCTACATCAAGTCGCCGCTGACGGGGGAGCAGGTGCCGATCAGCGCGCTGGCGAAATGGACGACACGGCCGACCGCGTTCCTGTCGATCAACCACCAGGGGCAGTTCCCCGCGGTCACGGTCAGCTTCAACTTGGCACAGGGCGTGGCGCTGGGCCAGGCGGTGACCGCGATCCAGCAGGCGGAGACCGAGCTGGGCGTGCCGGCCTCGCTGACCGGCACCTTCCAGGGCAACGCCCAGGCCTTCCAGTCGTCCCTGGCCAGCGAACCCTACCTGGTCGCTGCCGCCCTGATCATGATCTACATCATCCTGGGCGTGCTCTATGAGAGCTATATCCACCCGCTGACCATCCTGTCGACCCTGCCGTCGGCCGGCGCCGGCGCGCTGGTGATGCTGATGCTGTGCGGCTTCGATTTCAGCGTCATCGCGCTGATCGGCGTCATCCTGCTGATCGGCATCGTCAAGAAGAACGGCATCATGATGGTCGACTTCGCCATCCACGCGGAGCGCGACCACGGCATGACGCCGGCGCAGGCGATCCGCGAGGCCTGCCTGCTGCGCTTCCGCCCGATCATGATGACGACGATGGCGGCGCTGCTGGGCGGCCTGCCCCTGATGCTCGGCTCCGGCACCGGGTCGGAGCTGCGGCAGCCGCTGGGCTATTCCATCGTCGGCGGCCTGATCCTGAGCCAGGCGCTGACGCTGTACACGACCCCGGTGGTCTACCTCTATCTCGACAAGTTCCGGGTGTGGCTGGCCAATCGCGGCCGGCGGACGAGCGCGATGGCCCCGCATATGGGCCTGGAGGCACCGTCGCCGGGCGAGTGAGGCCGCATTGAGACCGGTGGGATCTTCCCTTCCTGTCATTGCCGGACTTGATCCGGCAATCCAGAAGATGTCGACAGTCTCTGGATGCCCGGATCAAGTCCGGGCATGACAGCGGTGGGGAAAACGGGCAGGCCTGCCGCTTAAGCACCGCCGCGACGATAGAGGGGCCCTACCCCTTCGGCGGGTACTGGTGCCGACAGCCGTTCGGGTCTTCCACCATCCAGCCGGCCGCATCCGACCCTTCGAGATAATCGGGTCCGATCGGCACCTTGCCCTGGCCGCCCGGGATATCCAGCACATAGGTTGGCTGGGCCAGGCCGGACAGGCGGCCGCGCAGCGCCCGCATGATCCGCCGCCCGTCCTCGATGCCGGTGCGGAACCCGGCCGTGCCGGGGGCGAGGTCGCCATGGTGCAGGTAATACGGCTTGATCCGCAGCCGGACGAAGTCGCGGAACAGCTGGTCCAGCACCGCCGGGTCGTCGTTGACGCCGCGCAGCAGCACGGTCTGCGATACCAGGGCGATGCCGGCATCGGCCAGGCGGCGGATCGCGTCCCGCGCCGCCGGCGTCAGCTCGCGCGGATGGTTGCTGTGGATGGCGAGCCAGACGGCACTGTCCGATGCCCGCAGCGCCGCCACCAGTTCCGGCGTGATCCGCTCGGGCTCGACCACCGGCACCCGGCTGTGCAGCCGGATGACGCCGAGATGCGGCACGGCGTCGAGCCGCGCCACCACGTCGGCCAGCCGGCGCGGCGCCAGCATCAGCGGGTCGCCGCCGGTCAGGATCGCTTCCCAGATCCGCGGCCGGGCGCGGATATACGCGACCGCCGCCTCCAGCTCCGCCTCGCTCATCGCCTCGCCGCCGGGCCCGACCATTTCGCGCCGGAAGCAGAAGCGGCAATAGACCGGGCAGGCGTGCAGCAGCTTCAGCAGGACGCGGTCGGGATAGCGGTGGACGATGCCGGGGATCGGGCTGTGCGCCGCGTCGCCGATCGGGTCGGCCAGTTCCTCCGGCCGGGTGTCCAGCTCGGCCGCATCCGGCACGAACTGGCGCGCGATCGGGTCGGCCGGATCGGTGGGATCGACCAGGTCGGCCATCGCGGGCGTCACGGCTATGGCATAGCGGCCGGCGATGGCGCGCAGCTCGGCCAGGCGCTCCGGCCCGGCCAGCCCGGCTTCGACCAATGCCTCGGGTGTCCGCAACCGTTGCGGCGAGAGATGTCCGTCTTTGGGCATGGTCAGGCGGGGCTGAGCTCGCGCGGCAGCTTGAAGGTGACGGTCTCGACCGTGGTCGGTTCCGACTGGATGGTGACGGCGTAGCGCTGGTGCAGCGCCTTCATCACCTCCTCCACCAGCACCTCGGGCGCCGAGGCGCCGGCGGTGATGCCGAGGGTGGCGATGCCGTCGAACCAGGACCAGTCGAGATCGGCGGCGCGCTGCACCAGCATCGACTTGGCGCAGCCGGCGCGCTGCGCCACCTCGACCAGCCGCACCGAGTTCGAGGAGTTCGGCGCGCCGATCACCAGCACGGCGTCGCAATGCGGGGCGATCACCTTGATCGCCTCCTGCCGGTTGGTGGTGGCGTAGCAGATGTCCTGCTTGCTCGGCGCCGAGATGTCGGGGAAGCGCGCCTTCAGCGCATCGACGATCTCGATGGTGTCGTCCAGCGACAGGGTGGTCTGGGTGGCGAAGGCAAGGTTGCCGGCGTCCTCGATCTCCAGAGTCGCCACGTCCTCGACCGATTCGACCAGGCGCACGGCGCCCGGCGGCAGCTGGCCCATGGTGCCCACCACCTCCGGATGTCCGGCATGGCCGATCAGCAGCACGGTGTGGCCGGTCTTGAAGTGGCGCTCGGCCTCGCGATGCACCTTGCTGACCAGCGGGCAGGTCGCGTCGAGATACAAGAGCTTGCGCCGCTCCGCCTCCGCCGGAACCGATTTCGGCACGCCATGGGCGGAGAAGACCACCGGCGCGTCGTCCGGCACCTCGTCCAACTCCTCGACGAAGATGGCGCCCTTGGCCTCCAGCGTCTCGACCACGAAGCGGTTGTGGACGATCTCGTGCCGGACATAGACCGGAGCGCCGTATTTCTCGATCGCCCGCTCCACGATCTGGATCGCACGATCGACCCCGGCGCAGAATCCACGGGGCGACGCCAGCATCACAGTCAAGGACGGCCGCGTGTCCCGCGTGCTCGCACCTGTGCTTGTGCCCGCCTGTGCCATTTCCTATGGTCCGTCCTGAAACCGTTGCGTTGAAGGAGAGGGCCTATGCCCGCCGAATTGTTGCGCCGCGACCCTAATATAGGTGGTCTCCCAAAAAAAGCGCGGTACGGCGTCTCAGGGGGGCTCCGCGCCGGCGGCAGCCTTCTCCTGCTCGCAGGTCTAGCGGCCTGTGGTGGCGACAATGCGGCACAGCAGGCCCTGAAATGCCCGCAGATCGAGATCCCGCAGGATGTCGCGACCTACTACCTGATGCGCAAGCCCAACAGCATCGACCCGAAGGACCTGATCGCCAGCGCCCAGCTGACCAACACCTATGGCGACTGCCGCTACACCAAGGACGGCGTGACGGTGGCGGTGGATGTGGAGATCACGGCACGGCGCGGCCATGCCGCCGATCTGGAGAGGACTTTCCCCGTCACCTATTTCGTCGCCGTGGCGGACGGGCAGAACCGGATCCTGGACAAGGCGCCGTTCTCGGCCAAGGTGCCGGTGCCGCTGGAATCGCTGTCGCCGCGCGAAGCCATCCGTGAGCCGCTGGAACAGGTGATCCCGCTGGCCAATCCGGCGGATGGCGGGTCGTACAAGATCGTCATCGGCTTCCAGCTGCCACCCGAGCAGGTGGAGTTCAACCGCAGCCGTGCCGCCCCAGCCAAGCCGGGCCAGCCGATCGCGACCCCCGGCCGCAAGACCATCGCCCCGGTGGTCCAGGACCCACGCACCCCGCCACCGCAGGGACGCTCGATCGGGCTGTCTGATCTGGATGCGTCGCAACCATTGACTTTTGCGACGCGCCGGACAAATCTCCGCCCGCGCATTGATACGGCCTACGACCTGGCGGGAGAGACTGGCATCGCGATGAGCGGTGCTGGCGCCGAAGGAGCAAACGCCCCGGAAACTCTCAGGCCAAAGGACCGTCAGGGTAAGGCACTCTGGAGAGCAGGAAGCGGCCCAGCCGCGACCTCACCGATGGGGTAAGCCGGATGGAGTTTCCGGCGATTCTCTCAGGTCCCAGACAGAGGGGGTGGCGCGCGGGAATCGTCCCGCACGCGCACCTATTTGTCTGTGAGGACCGGGACCCCGTGACCGAAAACCCCCTGCTGCGTACCCCGCTTTACGACCTGCATGTCGAACTCGGCGGCAAGATGGTGCCGTTCGCCGGCTATGAGATGCCGGTGCAGTACCCGGCCGGCGTCCTGAAGGAGCACCTGCACACCAGGGCCGAGGCGGGGCTGTTCGACGTCAGCCATATGGGCCAGGCCTGGCTGGAGGCCGAGCCCGGCCAGGATGCGGCCGCGCTGATCGAGACGCTGCTGCCGGGCGACATCGCCGGGCTGGCGCCGGGCCGGATCCGCTATTCCCTGCTGCTGGACGACAATGGCGGCATCCTGGACGATCTGATGGTGACCCGGACCGCCGATCCGGCCCGGCTGTTCCTGGTGGTCAACGCCGCCTGCAAGGACGCCGATTTCGCCCATATCGCGGCGAAGCTGGCCGGCCAGGCCCGGCTGGTGCGGCTGGACGACCGCGGCCTGATCGCGCTGCAGGGCCCGAAGGCGGCCGAGGTGCTGGCCCGCCACGCCTTCGGCGCCGACGCCCTGGCCTTCATGGAATCCGGCACCTTCGCCCTCGACCGGGTCGAATGCATGATCAGCCGCTCCGGCTACACCGGCGAGGATGGGTTCGAGATCTCGGTCCCGGCCGCCGAGGCCGAGCACGTCACCCGCTTGCTGCTCTCGGAGCCCGAGGTGGCGCCGATCGGCCTGGGCGCCCGCGATTCGCTGCGGCTGGAGGCGGGCTTGTGCCTGTACGGCCATGACATCGACACCACGACCAGCCCGGTCGAGGCCGGACTGTCCTGGGCGATCGGCAAGCGCCGCCGCGCCGAAGGTGGCTTCCCCGGCGCCGATCGCATCCGGAAAGAGCTGGCCGAGGGCCCGGCGCGCAAGCGGGTCGGCATCAAGCCCGAAGGCCGCGCCCCGGCCCGCGAAGGCACGCTGGTCCTGTCCGCCGACGGCCGCGAGATCGGCCGCATCACCTCCGGCGGCTTCGGCCCGTCGGTCGGCGGCCCGGTCGCCATGGGCCTGATCGACGCCGGCTTCGCCGCGCCCGGCACCGCCGTCTCCCTCCTCATCCGCGACAAGGCGCATCCGGCCGTGGTGGCCGCCCTGCCCTTCGTCACCGCCAATTTCCACCGCTGACCTGACAGGGACGCCAGCACATGAGCACGCTCCACTACACCCAGGATCATGAATGGGTCCGCGTCGACGGCGACACGGCCACCATCGGCATCACCGACTTCGCCCAGAAGCAGCTGGGCGACGTCGTCTTCGTCGAGCTGCCCGAGGTCGGGCGGACGCTGGCGGCCGGGGACGCCTTCGGAACGGTCGAATCGGTCAAGGCGGCGAGCGAGGTCTTCGCCCCGGTGGCCGGCGAGGTCGTCGAGACCAACCAGGCGCTGGTCGACGAGCCGGACCTGGCCAACACCGATCCGGCCGGCGACGGCTGGTTCATCAAGATCAAGCTGGCCGATGCCGGCGCGGCGGACGGGCCGATGGACCAGGCCGCCTATGACGCCTTCGTCAAGGACCAGAACTGATGCGCTACCTGCCCCTGACCGAGGTCGACCGCCGCGACATGATCGCGGCGATCGGCGCGGGCTCGGTCGACGAGTTGTTTCGCGACGTGCCGGCCAGCGCCCGGCTGCCCAGCCCGCTCAAGGAGCTGCCACCGCACCAGGGCGAGCTGGAGGTCGAGCGGACCCTGGGCGCCATGGCGGCGAAGAACGTGCCGGCCGGGTCGGTGCCGTTCTTCTGCGGCGCCGGCGCCTATCGCCACCACGTGCCGGCGACGGTCGACTACCTGATCCAGCGCGGCGAGTTCCTGACCAGCTACACGCCGTACCAGCCCGAGGTCACCCAGGGCACGCTGCAGTATCTGTTCGAGTTCCAGACCCAGGTCGCGCTTCTGACCGGGATGGAGGTCGCCAACGCCTCGATGTATGACGGCTCCACCGGCTGCGCCGAGGCGATCATGATGGCGAACCGGGTTACCCGGCGCAGCCGGGCCGTGATCTCCGGTGGGCTGCACCCGCAGTACCGCGACGTCTGCCGCACCCATGCCGACTTCACCGGCTTCACCCTGGACGAGGCGGCGCCCTGCCCCGACGGAGTCGAGGATCTGGCCAGCCGGATCGACGGCGAGACCTCCTGCGTCGTGGTGCAGAACCCGTCGGTGTTCGGCCATGTGCTGGACCTGTCGGCCCTGGCCGAGGCGTGCCACGCCAAGGGCGCGCTGCTGGTCGTGGTGGTCACCGAGGTGGTGTCGCTGGGCCTGATGACCCCGCCGGGCGAGATGGGCGCGGACATTGTGGTCTGCGAGGGCCAGTCGATCGGCAATTCGCTGAACTTCGGCGGCCCCTATGTCGGCCTGTTCGCCACCCGCGAGAAGTTCATCCGCCACATGCCGGGCCGGCTGTGCGGCCAGACCGTCGATGCCGAGGGCAAGCGCGGCTACGTGCTGACCCTGTCGACCCGCGAGCAGCACATCCGGCGCGAGAAGGCGACCAGCAACATCTGCACCAACAGCGGATTGTGCGCCCTGGCCTTCACCATCCACCTGTCGCTGCTGGGCGAGGCCGGCTTCACCAAACTGGCCCGGATCAACCACGCCAAGGCCGTGACCCTGGCCGCCAAGCTGGCCAAGGTGCCGGGCGTCGCCGTGCTGAACGACAGCTTCTTCAACGAAATCACGGTGCGGCTGCCCAAGCCGGCCGAGCCTGTCATCGATGCGCTGGCGGCGCGGAAGATCTTGGGCGGCGTGCCGGTCAGCCGGATCTATGCCAACCGCCCGGCCCTGGCCGACCTGCTGCTGGTGGCCGTGACCGAGACCAACACCGAGGCCGATATCGACGCGCTGTGCGCCGGCCTTTCCGAGGTGCTGTGATGAGCAAGACCGACACCTTCACCGGCAACCGCGCCCTCGACATCGATGAGGCGCTGATCTTCGAGCAGGACAGCCCCGGCCAGTGCGGCGTCGATCTGCCCGAGCCGGCGACCGACACGCTGCGCCTGGGCAGGGTCAAGCCCCGCACCACGGTCGGGCTGCCGGGCCTGGCCGAGCCGACGGTGATGCGCCACTACACCCGCCTGTCGCGGATGAACATGGCGATCGACACCGCGCTGTATCCGCTCGGCTCCTGCACCATGAAGCACAATCCGCGCCTGAACGAGCGGATGGCCCGGCTGCCCGGCTTCGCCGACATCCACCCGCTGCAGCCGGTCGCAACCGTGCAGGGCGCGCTGGAGCTGATCGACACCCTGGCGCATTGGCTGAAGACGCTGACCAACATGCCGGCCGTGGCCCTGTCCCCGGCCGCCGGCGCGCATGGCGAGCTGTGCGGCATGATGGCGATCCATGCGGCCCAGGAGGCCCGCGGAGAGGGCCATCGCAAGCGGGTGCTGGTGCCGGAATCGGCGCCTGGCACCAACCCGGCGACGTCGGAAGGCCGGGTCGACCTGGACGCGTTGAAGGCCAAGCTGGGGCCCGACGTGGCGGCGATCATGCTGACCAACCCGAACACCTGCGGCCTGTTCGAGCGCGATATCGTCGAGATCGCGCGGCTGGTGCATGAGGCCGGCGCCTTCTTCTACTGCGACGGCGCCAACTTCAACGCCATCGTCGGCCGGGTCCGCCCGGGCGACCTGGGCGTCGACGCCATGCACATCAACCTGCACAAGACCTTCTCGACCCCGCATGGCGGCGGCGGGCCGGGCGCCGGCCCGGTGGTGCTGTCGGCGGCGCTGGCGCCCTACGCCCCGATCTCGGCCGTGGTGCACGACGCGAAGGGCTTCCGCGTCGCCGAGCACAAGGGCCGCACCGGCGCGCCGGAGCACAGCTTCGGCCGGCTGAAGGCCTTCCACGGCCAGATGGGCATGTTCGTCCGCGCGCTGAGCTACATGATGAGCCATGGCGCCGACGGGCTGTGGCAGGTGGCCAGCGATGCCGTGCTGAACGCCAACTATGTCCAGGCCGGGCTGAAGGACGTGCTGCACCCGGCCTTCGACGGCTTCTGCATGCATGAGGCGCTGTTCGACGACACCGCGCTGAAGGACACCGGCGTGTCCACGCTCGACATCGCCAAGGCGATGATCGACGAGGGCTTCCATCCGATGACCATGTACTTCCCGCTGGTCGTCCACGGCGCCATGCTGATCGAACCGACCGAGACCGAGAGCAAGGCGACGCTCGACCAGTTCATCGGCATGATGCGGTCGCTGGTCGAAAAGGCGAAATCCGGCCAGGCCGAGTGGTTCAAGGGCGCGCCCTACTACGCCCCGCGCCGGCGCCTGGACGAAACCGGCGCCGCCCGCAGGCCGGTGCTGCGCTGGCTGCCCCAGGCACCGCTGGCCCAGGCGGCGGAGTAACAGCCGCGACCGTCGCCCCTTCCCGAACCTTCGGGGAGGGGCGGGGGCCCGCGGCTGGGCGATGATCGCCCCCATATCGGACCGATTTCGAGACAATCCCGGCCGATAACCACAAAACTGTCTTCCAACCGCCGCGCTCCCGCGGCATCATCGCCGCGCGCCTTGAGTGGTGCGATACACGCCTGAGGGGGCGAGATGGGGGTGCGATGGCGCGCAAGGCTGTGACGAGTGCACAGGCGCGGGCCATCGGCCCCTATTCGCACGGCGTGGTTGGCCGCAGCGACCTCCTGTTCCTGTCCGGGCAGACACCGCTCGATCCCGCCACCGGTCAGTTGGTCGACGGCGATGCCGCAGCGCAGACCGCACAGTGCCTGGCCAATCTCGGCCATGTGCTGGAGGCCGCCGACCTGAATTTCGATGCGGTGGTGAAGGTCACCGTGTTCCTGACCGACATGGCCGATTTCGCTGCCATGAACGCGGTGTATGCCCGGCATTTCCGCGAACCCTACCCTGCCCGCTCGACCATCGGCGTCGCCGCCCTGCCGCTCGGCGCCCGGGTCGAGATCGAGATGGTCGCTGCCATGCCGCGGGAGTGACCCGCGGCCAGCGCCCTGTCCCTTACTGCAGATACCCCCAGCGCTCCACCGCCGGTTCGGCCGTGGCCCATTTCCAGGTCTGGCCCTGACGGCAGATGGTGGCGACCAGGATGTCGCGCGTGGCCTTCGCCCCCTCGCCGCTCTCCACCGTCACCAGGATCTCCTTGCAGCTGGCGATCGGCGTCTCGATCAGCCGGGTGACCTGGACCGCGCCGTTCTCGTCGGCATAGCCGAAGGGCAGGTCGTGATTGGCCTGCCACAGCTTGGTCTCGCCCGGCGCCATCTGCCCGCCGATGGCGGCGATCGTGTCCTGTTCGTCCTGGTGCAGGCTGCGCATGGCATAGGCCACCCCGGCATTGACCGCGGCGCGCGTGCCGAGGGCGACACTGTAGCCGACGATCGGGTTGGCGGTGATGGCGCCGACCGTGCCCCCGGCGGCGATGCCGGTGACATCGCCGGCCACGCTGGCACAGCCCGACAGCAGGGCCAGGGCCGGCAGCAGCAGGGCGGCCCGCAGGCGGCGGCGCCGGGGCGCCGTCACTGCAGCGAGCCCCACCGTTCGGTGGCCGGCTCGGCCGAGGCCCATTTCCAGGCCGTGCCGTTCTGGCAGACGATCGCGGTGTAGAAGGCGCGCTGTTCCCCTTCCACCGAGAACACGATCTCCTTGCAGGCCAAAGGCGGCGCCCCGATCAGCCGGCTGACGGTGACGTCGCCCTGTTCGTCATCCTCGATCGGGACATCATGCGAGATGCTCCAGCGCGCGACCTGGCCGACCGCCAGCGGGCCGGCGGAGGCGGCAATGCTGTCCTGCTCTGCCTGATGCGCTTTGCGCTCGCCATATTGCAGCCCGGCGCTGGCCAGCGACCGGACGCCGAGGCCGATGCCGCTCGCCACCAGCGCGTTCTTGGTGACCGCGGCGGCCGCGGCAGTGCCGCCAATGCCGGCAAGATCCGCCGTGCCTTCATGCATCAGGGAACCACAGCCGGCCAGCGACAACGCTGAAACCATCAGTAGAAGGCCAATACTGGCCCTGCACGTTTTAATTGTCATTGCACCGTGTCGGGCAGCGATCTCGGGGAGTCCTGTCTGAAGCACGAATCACCGTAACATCAGTTTGTTACGAATGTCGATGAATGCAGAACCTTAATTGCTCTCAACTCCGGGAGCATTCCCGATCCGGCCCCCGGCTGCCAGTGCGGCAACGGCGTGCTATCGTGCGCCGTCAGCGGAAGAACGGAGAAACGCCTTGGGTCGTGTGGTTGCGGCCGTCGCCTATGAGAACGGGCGCCGGGTCGCCGAGGTCGGTCTGGCCGAGGGCAAGAGCTGGGCGGAGAAGCCGGGCCATTTCGTCTGGATCGGCATCCATGAGCCTGAGGAGGCCGAGCTGCGCGGCCTGGCGCTGCAGTTCGGGCTGCACCCGCTGGCGGTCGAGGACGCGCTGAACGCGCATCAGCGGCCCAAGCTCGAGACCTATGGCGATGCCCTGTTCGTGGTGCTGCGCACCGCCCACCGGGTGAAGGACGAGACCGAGTTCGGCGAGACCCACATCTTCATCGGCACCGGCTATGTCATCTCGGTCCGGCACGGCCCGTCCTCGTCCTATTCCAAGGTCCGGGAACGGGCGGAGTGCAACCCCGCCTTGCTGCGGCACGGCGAGGATTTCGTGCTGTATTCGATCCTCGACTTCGTCGTGGACAACTACAGCCCGGTGGTCGAGGCGATCGAGGCCGAGGTCAACGCGATGGAACGGCGCGTGCTGAACGAGCCGCTGACGTCGGAGGATATCGAGCGCATCCATGCGCTGCGCCGCGAATTGATGGTGATCCGCCGCACGGTGACGCCGACGGCGGAGGTGTGCAAGCAGCTGGAGCACACGGAATCGGCGTGTATCGATCCCGTGATCCACCCCTATTTCCGCGATGTGGCCGACCATGTCAGGCGGGTCAGCGACCATATCGACGCGCTGCGCGAGATCGTCACCCACACCTTCGAGGCCGGGCTGCTGCTGGAATCGTCCCGCCAGAACCAGGTCCAGCGCAAATTCGCCGCCTGGGCGGCGATCCTGGCCTGCCCGACCGCGATCGCCGGCATCTACGGCATGAATTTCGACAACATGCCCGAGCTGCGCCTGCCCTATGGCTATTACATGGTGCTCGGCATCATCGTCGCGTTGTGCGGCTTCCTGTACTGGCGCTTCAAGCGCTGGGGCTGGCTGTGACCGGCCCCGCCCCGGCTATCGCCGATCGATCGGCCCGCAGTATCTGAACGGCCTCTGGTCGAGATAGATGACGCCATTTGTCACGTGATAGCCGTAGCGCCAGGCCTCCTGCGTCCCATTGCCGTAGGAGCAGCTCAGATAGACCGAGTGCCTGGATCGCGAGCGAACAAAGCAGACTTCCTCGTTATCGATGATGAGCCGGTTCGGATAGTGGCTGTCGATCGAGATCTTCTGGGCGTTCACCGCCCGGCTGACCTGGGGCCGGTCGAGACTATGATCGACGGCGGTCGGCCCGGTTTGGCAGAAGGCATCCGTCGGCGCGTAAAAGCCTTCAGGCAGCCCGCCATGGCCATAGATCATCGCCAGGATCAACAAGGCCGCGGTGGCCGCCATCGCAGCCAGCCATCCAGCGAGCCGAACCGGGAAGCGGTCACCGCTGGGCCGCCGTGCCGTCACCGGCCTGGCTCAGGGCGGGGTTTCGAGTCCCCCGACCCCGTGCTGATCGGCCATGGCACGGCCGGGGGCCGTCACCGCGGTGCGGAAGACGTGGTCCCACAGCGCCGTGGTGACGCCGAAATTGCCCGGGCTGCGCCCATGATGGTGCAGGCCGTGGCGGCGCTTGGCCCGGTACATGTAGCTGGCCGGGTCCGGCCGCGCATGGTGCGACTTGTGATGCACGATGATGTACCAGAGATAGCCCACCACCAGCCCGGCGGTGACGGCGCCCGCGAGATAGAGACCGGTCAACGGCCACACCAGCAGGAACGCCGCGCCCAGCAGGGCGCCGCTGATCCAGATCGGCGTGCCGATCATGGCGCTGGGCCGGTGGTGATGTTCGTCATGCATCGCCGCCAGGACCGGGATGTGATGCAGGAACAGCCGGTGCGCGACGTATTCGATCAGCGTCCAGGCGAACAAACCAGCCACCGCCGCGACGATCCAGGCCGTCCAAGCGCTGGGCTGGGTGGTGCCGAGACCAACCCCGGCCAGACCGAGCAGAACGACGGGATAGGCGAAGAAATCGACGTAATACACCCATCGCGTCAAATACATCGTGGTTCCGTCCCGCCCCGAATCAGTGGCCCTTCGGCCGGTCACGCAATGGTAACATTGCTGAATCCGCTGCGGTGCGATAGGGGCCGCGACATCATTCCCACGCGAGGGCCTCAGCCGGCGGCGTCGCCATCCATGCCCGGACGCTGCGGCGGCCCCTCCATCCCGGCGGCGAAAACGACCCAGCGGTTGCGCCCGGCGGCCTTGGCGCGATAGAGCGCGGTGTCCGCCTGGGCCATCAGGCGGTCGGGGTCGACATGACTCTCCAGGGCCGCAGCCACGCCGATGCTGGCGCCGATCTTGATCACGAGGCCGTCGACATCGAAGGGCTGTGCCAGCAGGGCCAGCAGCCGCCCGGCCGCCCGATCCGGCGCCTCCGGCCGCGCCGAAAGGATCAGCGCGAATTCGTCACCGCCGATCCGGGCGGCGAGGTCGCCGTCGCCAAGCCCATCGGCCAAGCGCTGCGCCACCAGCTGCAGCAGCATGTCGCCGACCGCATGGCCATGGGCGTCGTTCACCGGCTTGAAGCCGTCGAGGTCGACATAGAGCAGCAGCACCGCCTCGCTGGCCGGCCGGGGCTGGCCGAGGATCGCCGCCAGCCGGCCGGAGAAGTGAAAGCGGTTGGCCAGACCGGTCAGGGCGTCGTGATGCGCCAGATGGGTGATATGGGCTTCCGATCGCACGCGCTCGGTCACGTCGATCAACGCCATCAGCAGCGCCTGCCGCCCGTCATGGGCGAGGGCCCGGATGAAGGTCAGGACTTTGATCTCCTCCCCCGTGGCCGTCCGGTGCGTCCACACCGTCTCGTCATCCGGCCGATCCGCCGGGGCGCGGAGCTGCTTCGCCGCCGCCCGGCGCTGCGCCGGCACGTAGAGGTCGAGCACCGCCGTGCCGGCGAAGCCGCCCTCCTCATGGCCGTAGCGTTCGGCGGCGGCCATGTTGGCGGCGAAGATGGTCAGGTCGGCGGCATCCGCCAGCAGCATCGGCACCGGGTTGGCCTCGAACAGCAGCCGGAAGGAGGCCTCGCGGCGCTTCAGGTCGGTGATGTCGACGCGGACGCCGATGACGCCGCCATCGGCGGTGCGCTTTTCGTCATGGCGGACCCAGCGGCCGTCGCGGAACTGCTGTTCGTCCTGGGTCTGCGGCTTGCCGTGCTGGGCCAGGCGCCAGGCCAGCCATGCCTCGGGATCGTCGACCCGTTCCGGCATGTCGCCACTGGCGATGCTGGCCCGCAGGATGTCCACGAACGGGATCCCGGGCGCCAACAGCGGCGCGACCTCCGGGTACAGCGCCTCGTATTTCCGGTTCCACAGCACGTAGCGGTCGGCGGCATCGAACACGGCGATCGCCTCCGGCAGCATCTCGACCAGGTCCCGCAGGCGCCGGTCGAGCCGCTGCAGCTCTGCCTCGGCGCGGCCGGCCCGGTCCTCCGCCGCGGCCAGCGCCTCCACGACGCCGGCGGGATGACGCAGCCGGATCACCGCGCCGACGACCCGGCGCGATCCCTGCCGCCAGCTCGTGAGGTCGAGATCGACCGCGACCGGTTCGGCCCGGTACGGCAGGGCCATCGCGGCGAACCGCGACCGCGGCGGGGGCCCGTCGTTGCCTGGCGCCGGCCAGGGCACGAGCAGCGCCGCCGCCCTGCGGCCGACCAGATGGGCCGGCGACTGCCCGAACAGCCGTCCCGCCGCCGCATTCGCAAAGACGAGGCGGCCCCCGACGTCGGCAGCGACGATGGGGTCGGATGTCAGTTCGGCGAGGGCCAGGGCGTCCGGCAGATCGTCGGTCGCCCCAGTGGGATCCCTGTTGTGATCGGGCACCGCTTCGACCGGATGTCCCTGTTCTGTTGGGCCGAGCATGACACAGCGCCGCCAGAGTTGAAGCATTTCCTGTACGCGGGTCACCGCAAAGCCGCCCCCGGACGTGACCCCTGCCCATCGACCGGCAAAACTTTATCAGTTTTCTTCCGATCGTGCTTTGCTGACACGGCGGCAACAAAGGTCTGGTCGCCCACGATCCCAAGATCACCCCCGGGCCGGTTGCCGTCATTCCAGTCCCCTCGCTAGGCTGGCCCGTCGCCGCTGATCGCCGGGAGGACCGTCATGCCCAAGATCGACATCGCCGCCGTGCCAGAGCGCAAGGGTTCGGGCTATCCGCCGCCCTTCGATGGCCCCTGCGCCGACCGCATCCGGCAGCGGCTCGGCAATGCCGGCGGGCTCACCGATTTCGGCATCAACCTGATGCGCCTGCCGCCGGGCAACTGGTCGAGCCAGCGCCACTGGCATTCGCATGAGGACGAATTCGTCTATGTGCTGGACGGCGAGCTGACGCTGATCGAGGACGGTGGCGAGACGCTGTTGCGCGCCGGCGATTGCGCGGCTTTCGCCAAGAACTCAGGCACGGCCATCACATGATCAACCGATCGGGCGCGATGGCGGTGTATCTCGAGATCGGCTCGCGGGCGCCCGCCGACCTGACCACCTGCTCCGACATCGACATGATGAGCGCCAATGCCGATGGCCGGTTCGTGCACAAGGACGGCACGCCGTATCCGGACTCCTGAGAGCCCGAGCCCCCGCCGCGGGCCGAAGCGCGCGACAGGGACCGGACCGGCCGCTCTAGCCTGCGGCCTGGAACTGGACTTCGCCGCGGCTCAGGAAGCAGGTCTTGCTGAACAGCTGCAGATCCAGCGGGTTGGGCAGCCGGATGTCGCTGATATCGGGGACCGCCTTCTTCGCCGGGTCGTAGGACCGGTCGATCTGCGAGATGAAGACGAAGATCAGCCCGCGCTCCCGCGCGAACGACTTCAGCGCCCGGACCTGCACGGCCAATTCCGGGTTTTCCCGTTTCTGGTCGAGCAGCTGCAGATAGTCCACGACCACCAGGGTGCCGCGCGGGGCCGACGCCAGCGTCGCGATCATGTAGTCGGCACAGATGGCGTCGGAGCTGTCGAAGTCGAACAGCCCGTCGAACTGCGCAGGCTCCGCCCCGATGGCGCGGAACCGCTCCAGGACATCCTTCTCCGTCCACTCCAGCGTGAAGAACACCGCCCGCTGGCCGGATTTCATGGCCTCCACGGCGAGTTCGAGGCTCATCAGGGTCTTGCCTTCGCCCGGGCGGCCGCCCACCAGCAGCAGGTCGCCGGGCTTCAGCCGGGCGAACAGCGTGTCGGCCGGCCTGGCCGCGGCCAGCTTCGCCGCCAGCAGACTCCAGCTGCCATAGCCCTCGCGAATGGCGATGCGGTCGAGCGCTTCGTGCAGCGGGATGGTTTCGTCGCGGGACAGGAGCCTGGCGGCGCGCTTCAGATGATAGATCGGCGCAGACAGTTTCATCGGACACCTCCTATTGCGAGCGTGCTTCGCAACCCCTCCTTATGCCGAGTGCTCGAACAGTCGGTTCGATGAGGAAGACAGCCCCGTATGCAATGTACTTTCCCGAGCGGAGGGGGGAGGCGTGGGCCGCGCCAGACTCGGATGATAGCCCGATTCCGGGCGGCCGGGAATCGGCCGCGTCGACCTTGAACGGGCCTAGGCCGCCGCCCCGGCCAGGCGCCGCCGTTCCGCCCGCAGCAGCAGCAGGGCGGGCAGCAGCGGCACCGCCGCGACCAAAGCGAGCCAACCATGGGTGGCGTCGAAGGCGGCCAGCGCCCCGGCCGCATCCGCCCCATCGGCCGGCAGGAACAGGCCGAACAGCGCCACCGCCAAAGCGGTGCCGATCGAGGCGCCGGTGCGGTCGAGGATGTTGAGCAGCGGCACCGCATCGGGCATCGCCTCGCGCGGCACCGAGGCCAGCGCCACCATCATCGCCGGCATCCCGGCCAGCACCATGCCGAAGCCGCGGACCGCCAGCACGATGGACAGCCAGAGATAGCTGGTGTCGGGCGCCAGCAGGGATAGCGGCACGGTGCCGAGCACGGTCAGCCCGATCCCGGCCACCACCAGCCGGCCGCCGCCGAAGCGGTCGGCCAGCCGGCCGGCCAACGGCATGGCCAGGGCGATGCCGAGATCCTGCGGCAGGATCAGCAGGCCGGTCATGAACACCGTCTCGTGCCGCACCAGCAGGTAGTAGAGCGGCAGCACCACCTGCCCGCCGAAGACGGTGAAGCCGGCACAGAACATGACCAGCCCGGCCGGCCCGAAGATCCGCCCGGCCAGCAGGCGGATGCGGATCAGCGGCGCGTCGATCCGCAGTGCGCGGACGATGAAGGCCGCGATCAAAGCGAGGCCGAGCAGCACCGCGCCATCGGCGGCGGCGGAGCCGAAGCCACCGGCCCGGGCGATGCCGGAGACGCCCCAGGTCATCAGCGGCAGCCCGATGGTCATGAGGACCAGGCCCGGACCGTCCAGCCGGCCCGCCACGCCGGCCTCCGCCCGCGGCAGCCAGCGCCAACCGGCGGCCAGCGCCACCAGGCCCAGCGGCACATTGATCCAGAACAGCCAGGTCCAGTCCCGCCAGGCCAGCAGCGCGCTGCCGACCGTGGACCCGATCGCCGGGGCCAGCACCACGACCAGACCCATCGTGCCCATGATCCGCCCCATCCGCTTCGGCCCCGCGGCCACGCCGAGCAGCATCTGGCCGACCGGCACCAGCAGCCCGCCGCAGAGGCCGAGCAGCACCCGTGCCGCGATCAGCTGCCCCGCCGTGGCCGACAGGGCGCACAGCACCGAGACCAGGATGAACAGCGTCAGGGCAACGAGCCAGAGCCGGGTCGGGCCGAACCGGCGTGCGGCCCAGCTGCTGACCGGAACCGCGGCGGCCAGCGCCAGCAGATAGCCGGTGGCGACCCATTGCATGGTCTCGAGCGACACGCCGAAGCCGTCGCCCATCGGCGTCAGCCCGATGTTCACGATCGAGGTGGTCAGCCGCGACAGGAAGCCGCCGAGCACGAGGATCGCGGCCTGGCGCCAGAGGTCGAGCGGGATCTTCTCCAGCGGGCGCGCGGCCTCTGCCGGAATGGGTCGGGAAGCCATCATGGTCCTTATCGTTGATAAATTTATCAGTGATAAATACCTGTCCCTTGTAGTGTGTCAAGCAGCCAACGGCCGAGCCCCTTGACCAGGACCGACACGCATGCTCCGTACCGAACCGTCATTGCGAGCGCAGCGAAGCAATCCAGGGGCCGGTGCGCACTGGCCCCTGGATTGCTTCGTCGGCTTCGCCTCCTCGCAATGACGCCGATGAAAAGGCGGCTGGGGAGCCCGCGATGAAGCTGCAGCGGGACGCGATCATCCGGACGGCGCTGGACCTGCTGAACGAGGTCGGCATGGACGGGCTGACCACCCGCCGCCTGGCAGCCAAGCTGGGCGTGCAGTCCCCTGCCCTGTATTGGCATTTCAAGAACAAGCGCGCCCTGCTGGACGCCATGTCCGAGGCGATGATGATCGAAGCCGGCATGGACCGGCCGGTGGCGCCGGGTGAGGACTGGCGGGACTGGGTGGCCGGGGACGCGCGGCAGTTCCGCCGGACCCTGCTGGCCTATCGCGACGGCGCCCGCATCCATGCCGGCACCCGGCCGACGCCGGCGGGCTTCGCCGGGATCGAATCCGAGACCGCGGGCCTGTGCGCCCTGGGCTTCAGCCCGGCCGATGCGCTGCGGATCCAGATCGCGGTCGGCCGCTACGTGCTGGGCTGGGTGCTGGAGGAGCAGGCCGATGCCGCCGACGCCGCCGAGCGGACTGACGAAGGAGAGCGGATGGCCGCGTCCGACCTCGCCTTCTATCCGCTGCTGGCCCGGGGGGTCGAGGAGATGAAGCGGGACGACCCGGACACGGGATTCGAATTCGGCCTCAGCCTGATGCTCGACGGCATCGCCGCCCGGCTGGCGCGCTGAGGCCCGGAAGGGCGAAGCTTGCCGTCTTGTCACTTGCCGGGTCCCACCCGGCTTGCCCATGGTGCGGCCGAACGCTTCCGGCAGGCTGGATCAGATGGGACAGAGGATGGCGGCGATACCGGGGATCCGGCGATGGCTTCTGGCGCTGTCCTGCGCGGCCGGCGGCCTGGCACCGATCCCGTCGGCTGTCGCCCAGACGGTTCCGGATGCGGGCGCCGCGCCGGCGGCCGATGACGGCTTCTGGAGCCGCGACACGCTGTTCGGGGATCTCGGCGGCATCCGCAGCCGCCTGGGCGATGCGGGGATCCAGCTGAACCTGCAGGAAACCAGCGAGGTGCTGGGCAATGTCAGCGGCGGGGTCCATCGCGGCGCGATCTATGAGGGCGCGACGCTGGCCACCCTGTCGGTCGACACCGGCAAGCTGCTGGGGATCGACGGCGGCACCATCAATGCCAGCGCCTTCCAGATCCACGGCCGCGGGCTGAGCGCCACCAATCTGGGCAATCTGAACACCGTCAGCGGCATCGAGGCGCCGCCGTCCACCCGGCTGTTCGAGCTGTGGTACGAGCAGTCCCTGCTGGGCGGCAAGGCGACGATCCGCGTCGGCCAGCAGGCGGCGGACCAGGAATTCGCCGTCAGCCAGTACGGCGCCCTGTTCGTCAATTCCGGCTTCGGCTGGCCGACCCTGGCGGCGATCGATTTGCCTTCGGGCGGCCCAGCCTATCCCCTGGCGACGCCCGGCATCCGGGTGAAGGCGCAGCCGACGGATGCGCTGTCGCTGCTGGTCGGCCTCTACAATGGCGACCCCGACGACAACGGCTCCGGCACCTCGTTCCACGTCGACAAGGGCGCCTTCCTGATCGGCGAGGCCCAGTACGCGATCAATGGCGACGGCGACGGCCTGCCCGGCACCTACAAGCTCGGGGCCTGGTACAATTCGAACCGCTTTGCCGACCAGCGCTTCGACGACAACGGCCTGTCCCTGGCCGACCCGGCGAGTGACGGCGTCGCCCTGCTGCACCGCGACGACTGGGGCCTCTACGCCCTCGCGGACCAGATGATCTATCGCGTGCCGGGCACCAAGGACCAGGGCCTCGGCCTGTTCGGCCGCATCATGGCGGCGCCGGGCGACCGCAACGAGGTCGACCTCTTCGTCAATGCCGGCGCCAGCTACAAGGGCCTGCTGCCGGGGCGGCCGGACGACACCGCCGGCCTCGGCGTGGTCTATGCCCGGATCGGAGCGCGGGCCAGGGGCCTGGACGCCGATACGGCCGCCTTCTCGGGCAGCGGCCGGCTGATCCGCAGCGGCGAGACCGTGCTGGAGGCGACCTACCAGGCGCAGATCGCCCCCTGGTGGACGCTGCAGCCGGATGTCCAATACGTCATCAGCCCCGGCGGCCATGTCCCCGACCCCGAAGACCCGTCACGGCCAATCGGCGACGCCGCCGTGCTGGGCCTGCGCACCACGGTGACGTTCTAGCCGGGTCAGGCCGGAATCGGCTCGATGAACTGGTGGTCGGAGCGGATCCGGCCGTCCGGGCCGAGCATCAGGATGTCGAAGCCCAGCGCCTCGACCGGACCGCCGCCCGCCGGCACCATCTGCCAATGGAAGCGCACCGCCCCGTGATGGCCGTCGGCGTCGCCGGCCGGGCGGAAGATCCGGCCGCCGTCGCGCACCCAGCGATTGTGGGATTCGGCGATGCGGACCGCCATCGCCGCATGGCCCCGAACCTCGCGCGACGGGGTGAAATGCAGGCAATCCTCCGCCCACAGCTCGACGATGCCGGCACGGCGGCGCCCTTCATCCGGTTCGTTCCACAGCGCAATGTAGCGCTCGGCGATCCCCGCGAATTCGCTCATGACGTGTCCCCTCTCAGGCAATTGTGATCACGACCTTGCCGATGTGTCCGCGGCCGATCACATGGCGGTAGGCCCGCTTCGCCTCGGCGAAGGGGAAGACGCGGTCGATCACCGGGCGCAGGCCGGATTGGCCGATGGCGCGGTTCATCGCCTCGAACCCGGCGCGGCTGCCGACGGCGATGCGCCGGATGGTCACCAGCCGTCCGGCCAGCACCCACGGATCGAAGCGGCTGTCCTCGGAGGCGAACACCCCGACCATGGCGATCTGGCCGTCGAAGCCGGTGGCACGGATGGTCCGTTCCAGCGTCTCCGGCCCGATCGCCTCGACCGCATGGTCGACGCCGCGGCCGTCGGTCAGGTCGAGCACGGCCTTGTCCCAGGCCGGCACCGCCGCCCGGTCGACCACCGCTTCGGCGCCCAGCCGGCGCATCGCCGCCGCCTTGTCGGGCCCGGAGGTGACAGCGATCACCCGGGCGCCGAACGCCCGGGCGAACTGCGCCGCGAACAGGGCGACACCGCCGGCGCCGAGCGTCAGCACCGTGTCGCCCGGCAGGATCGGCCGGCCGCCGGTCACAGCAGACCAGGCGGTGACCGCGGCACAGGGCAGGCAGGCCGCCTCCTCGAAGCTCAGATGCGCCGGGATGCGCACCAGCGACTCCTCGTCGATCGCCCGGAATTCGGCCAGCATGCCGTCCTGGCTGCTGCCGAACTGCTCCCAGGCCAACTCCCGGGTCAGGCGGCCGTCGATCCAGCGCCGGAAATAGGTGGCGGCGACCCGGTCGCCGACCGCGACGCGCGTCACCCCCGGCCCCACCGCCACCACCTCGCCGGCGCCGTCGGACAGCGGGATCACGCCCTCGGGCGACGGCACCGGGTAGCGCCGATCGAGCACCATCAGGTCGCGATAGTTCAGCGACGCCGCCCGGATGCGGACCAGCGCCTGATGCGGCCCCGGCACCGGCATCGGGCCATCGCGCAGCACCAGGCCGTCGAGATCGCCGAAACGGTCGAGATGATAGGCTTGCATCGGGTCTCCTGGGTTCGGGTCGATGCAGTGTGGTTGGATCGGACTGGACGCTGAATGCTCGCGGCGCCATAGTTCCTGTCCGATCGTCCAGACCCCTGACACCATGGACCCTCTCGACGACATCTTCGCGGCGATGCGGGTGGAGAGCGCGCTGTACGCCCGGCTGGAGGTCACCGCCCCCTGGGGGCTGCGCTTCGCCGCCGGCCAGACTGCCCGGTTCGGCCTGGTCGTCCGCGGCGGCTGCCGCCTGGGCGTCGACGGCGTCGACCGGCCGGTGACGCTGGCGGAGGGCGATTGCTACGTCATCACCCGCGGCGCCGGCTACACGCTGCAGGACGCGCCGGGCAGCCCGATGCGCGACTGTGCCGAGGTGGTGCGCGACAAGATCGGCGGGGTGGTCGCGCTCGGCGGCGGCGGTGCGGCCGCGACCGTGATCACCGGCTGGTTCACCTTCGACACGCCGAGCGCGAAGCCGCTGGTCGAGCTGATGCCGGCGATGCTGCACGCCCGGATCGACCAGGACCGCAGCCGCATCCTGCAGGCGACGCTGCAGCTGCTGGCACTGGAGACGGACACGCCCGGCCTCGGCTCCGCGGTCGTGGTCAGCCGGCTGGCCGACATCGTCTTCGTCCAGGCGATCCGCGCCCATATCGCCGCCGCCGGGCCGGAGGAGGCCGGTTGGCTGGCGGCGCTGTCGGACCCGCGGATCGGCCTGGCGCTGCGCGCGATCCACGCCGACGCGGCGCGGCCCTGGACGGTCGAGGCGCTGGCCGCCATCGCCGGCCAGTCGCGATCCGGCTTCGCCCTGCGCTTCCGGCAGCGGGTCGGCGAGGCGCCGCTGGCCTATCTCACGCGCTGGCGCATGTTCCGCGCCGGCTGCCTGCTGCGCCAGGGCGACCAGTCGCTCGGCCAGATCGCCGACCTGGTCGGCTACGATTCCGAACCCGCCTTCGCCAAGGCGTTCAAGCGTGAGACCGGGCTGGCGCCCGGCGCCTATCGCCGGCTGGCGGTGCCGCCGCTGCGGCCGCCGCCGGTCCCGGCCGCGCCCAGCTTCGCCATGCCCTGAGCTGGACCGCGCCGGCCGGCCGCCTTCAGGTGCTGATGCCTACTTGTTCCAGAAATCCTTCCAGAACTTTTCATCCCCCTTCATGGGCAATCCATGCTGCCAGCCAAACAATATGAGATTTATAAAAAAGAAACCCAATGCAGCAGCGAAGATCTGAAACAGACGATCGGCTTTCCCAGCTTCCTGGGCGGTAATATAGACCGAGATCTCTCCCCATTCCAAAGGAATTACTCTTCCGACTTCCGCGACGGGTGCGCGCGGAGATTTATGAAGCTCCTCCAACTCGGAGGAGTAGACCAGACCGGAAATCACCACAGCCCAGACGGAGATTGCAAGGATCGCAACTTGGACTGCCTTCAGGACCTTTCGCAAACCATATGCCAAGGCCATTCTTCCTCTGCCCACGCCTGGAGCGCCACAAGGCTGGGCGAGACGCCGCAGCTCTCACCCATCCTAAGGCCGGATCAGCCCGCCATGGTAGTCGAGCCGGTAGGCCTCGAGTCCGCCGACCAGGCTTCGGCTCCAGCACGGTGAAGGACCCGCCGCCTCACCGGATGATCCGGCGGCGGCGCAGGTCCTGGAAGATCCCCAGGAACATCGCTTCGGTGTCGACGAACTCGTGGAAGCCGAAGCGGCGCGATTTCGAGCTGTCGGCGAACATGTCGTAGTCCAGCCCGAAGATGAAATCGGCGAAGCGCCAGGACGACACATCACGGTAGGGGTGCGGCGCCAGGCCGTGCCTGTCGGCCATCGCCCGCCACAGCGGCTCCTTGTCCGCCATGATGGTGTCGAGCGCCATCGGCAGCGGCGGCGCCACCTCCAGCCCGAAGAAGCGGGCGATCTTCGGCCACAGGTCGTTCCAGCGGAACAGGTCGCCATTGGCGATGTTGAAGGCCTGGTTGGCACAGCGCGGATCGGTCGCCGCCCAGACCGTGGCGCGGGCCAGCAGCCCGGCATCGGTCATTTCCAGCAGCTTGTCATAGGCGCCCGGTTTGCCCGGGAAGCGCAGCGGCAGGCCCAGCTCCTTCGACATCGAGGCATAGACCGCGATGGCGACGGCGAGGTTCATCGGGTTGCCCAGCGCGACGCCGCCGACCACCGATGGGCGGATCGCCGACCAGCCCCAGCCCTTGCCCTGCTGCCGATCCCGCAGGAAGGCCAGTTGGTCGCCCATGAACTCCGGCGGCATCGGTCCGGCATCGGTCTCGCGCGCGGGCGTCTTGAACGGGCCGAGATGGCCGCCATAGACCTTGTAGCCCTGCATCAGGCTGACATGGCGCAGGCCCGGCGCCGCCGCCTCGACCGCCTCCACCGTGTTGACCAGCATGGCCAGATTCGGCGCCACCAGCTCCGCCCAGCTCGGCCGGTCCTGGAAGGCGGCGTAGAAGATGTGGCTGACCCCGGCCAGGCCGCCGAGCTTCGACCTGACGTCGTCGCGGTCAAGCAGATCGACGGCGATGTGCCGGACCCGCCCCTCCGCTTCGCCGCCCCGCCGCGACAGGCCGATCACCTGCCAATCCTGCAGCGTCGCCAGATGGTCGACCAGGTTGCGGCCGATCACGCCCTGCGCCCCGACCACCAGGGCGACCTTGCTCTCCGTAGCCATCACTCTCTCCCTTGCCTTGGTCACATCAGGAGAGATGATCCATTCACAGCAGCACCGGTAGCCGCGGAAAATCACTATCACTCATAAGCCAGGATTTGAGATGATCCCGGCATGGACCGCTTCACCACCATGGCGACCTTCCTGCGCGTGGCCGAGCTGGGCAGCCTGTCGGCGGCGGCGCGGGCGCTCGGCCTGACCCAGCCGGCGGTCAGCCAGCAGGTGGCGGCGCTGGAGCGGCGCCTGGCCACCCGGCTGCTCAACCGCACCACCCGGCGCCTGGCCCTGACCGAGGCGGGCGAACGCTATTACACCCAGGCCCGGCAGATCCTGGAGGCGCTGGCGGAGGCCGAGGACGGCCTGGCCGCGCCGGCCGACGCGCTGACCGGATCCCTGCGCGTGCATGCGCCGCTGGGGCTGGGCCAGATGCATCTGGCGCCGATCCTGGTCGGCTTCCACCGCCGCCACCCTGAATTGACGGTCGAGCTGATCCTGGACGACCGCTACGCCGACCTGATCGGCGAAGGCGTCGATGTCGCCATCCGCCTCGGCACGCTGCCCCCCTCCGGCCTCGTCGCGCGCCGGCTGGCGACGCTGCGCCGGGTCTTGGTCGCCGCACCGGACTACGTCGCCGCCCATGGCAGCCCGACGACGCCTGAGGCGCTGGCCGACCACCCGCATATCCGCTTCAGCTGGGCGGCGGCGGGCGAGGCGGTGCCGCTGGTCGGGCCGGACGGGCCGCTGAGCGTGCGGGTGCTGTCGCATTTCCTGGCCAACAACGCCTTCGTGCTGGTCGAGGCGATCTGCGCCGGACTGGGCATCGGCGGCGCCCAGCTGCCGCTGGTGCAAGGCCTGCTGGACCAGGGCCGGCTGGTGCGGGTGCTGCCGGACTACGCCTATGCCCCGCTGGCGGTGCACGCCGTCACCCCCTCCGCCCGCTTCACGCCGCGCAAGACCCGCGCCTTCATCGACCATCTGGCGGCCGAGCTGCCTGGCATTCCGGGGCTGGACCGCGACTGAGTCCCGCCGGCGCCGGCGGGTACGAAGCGGTAAAACGTCAAGGCAGCCCACCGCGGGTCCCTGCTTGCACGGCGGGGACCGGCGACAAATCTAGGACTGATCCCCTACTCTGCCCGACGCGCCCGGTCCGATGCAGGCCAGGCCCCCCGAAGGAACGCCATGACCAGCGCTGTCGATCGATCGAAGCGACCCTTCATCATTGCCTCGATCATGCTGGCGACCTTCATGGTCGCAATCGAGGCGACGATCGTCGCCACCGCCATGCCGCGCATCGTCGGTGAGCTGGGCGGCTTCACCTATTACAGCTGGGTGTTCTCGGCCTTCCTGCTGGCCCAATCCACCACCACCGTCATCTACGGCAAGATGTCGGATGTCTTCGGCCGCAAGCCGGTGCTGGTCGGCGGCACGATCCTGTTCCTGATCGGGTCGGTGATGTGCGGCTTCGCCTGGTCGATGGGGTCGCTGATCCTGTTCCGGCTGCTGCAGGGCCTGGGCGCCGGCGCGATCACCCCGGTGACGATGACCGTCATCGGCGACCTGTACAAGCTGGAGGAGCGCGGCCGGGCGCAGGGCATGATGGCCAGCGTCTGGGCCACCTCCGCCGTCATCGGGCCGCTGGCCGGCGGCGTCATCGTCGACAACCTGTCCTGGGCCTGGATCTTCTGGATCAACCTGCCCTTCGGCGTGCTGACCATCCTGGGCTTCGTGCTGTTCCTGCGGGAATCGATCCAGCCGCGCCAGGTGCGGATCGACTACACCGGCGCCGGGCTGTTCTCGGTCGCCATCGTGTCGCTGCTGGTGATCCTGACCGAGACCGACGGCAATGGCTGGCTGCTGGCAGGGCTGGCGCTGCTGTTCCTGGTCGCCGGCTGGCTGTTCCTGTGGCAGGAGCGGCGGGCGCCGGAACCGATCATCTCGCTCGAGCTGTGGGGCCGCCGGCTGGTCGCCACCAGCAACATCGCCACCCTGCTGGCCGGCATGGCGCTGATCGGCCTGACCACCATCCTGCCGGTCTATGTCCAGGGCGTGCTGGGCCGGTCGCCGATCACCGCCGGCTTCACCCTGAGCATGCTGGTGTTCGGCTGGCCCCTGGCGGTGATGCTGTCGCAGCGGCTGTACCGCGCCTTCGGCATCCGCCGCACCCTGCGGGTCGGCAGCCTGCTGTTCCCGGTCGGCGCCGCCTTCCTGCTGTTCCTGACGCCGCAGACCAACCCCATCGTGGCCGGCGCGGGCGCCTTCATCATGGGCTTCGGCATGGGGCTGATCAGCCTCACCACCATCGCCGTGGTGCAGGACAGCGTCGAATGGTCGATGCGCGGCAGCGCCACGGCGTCGATCATCTTCGCCCGCAACCTGGGCAGCACCATCGGCGCCACCGCGCTGGGCGCCATCCTGAACATCGGCATCGCCCATTTCGGCAGCGGCGCGCTGGCGGCCAGCGTGCACGACGTGCTGAACCAGCCCGAGGGCCTGGCCCAGCTTGCGTCCGACCCGTCCGTCCGCAACGTCTTCGACCAGGCGCTGCACTGGACCTTCCTGGGCGTGGTGGCGATGGCGGTGCTGACCTTCGTCACCATCAGGCTGATCCCGATCGCGGCCCGGTCCCCCAACGAGGCGCCGCGCGAGGTGGAGGCGGAGCCGCAGCAGGCCATGCACTGACCCGAAGGCGCGATCAGCCCTGGACCTTGGCGTCACCCTCGCACGCATCATCGAACGCAGCGCGGGCCTGGCGGAAGCCGTCGCTGTTCTCGACCACCCAGGTCCACAGCGGGATCATGCCGACCAGCAGGCCGCGGCCGAGTTCGGACAGCTCGTAGTCGACATGCGGCGGCACGGTGCGATGGTCGTGGCGCAACACGAGGCCGTCGCGTTCGAGCTGGCGCAGCGTGCGGGTCAGCATCCGTTGCGTCACCCCCGTCATCCGCCGGCCGATCTCGGCATGGCGCAGCCGCCCGGCCACGCCCAGCGCATGGACGATGCCGAGCGACCAGCGGTTGCCGGCATGGGCCAGGACCTCGCGCTTCAGCCCGTCGTCATCGGCGCTCAAGGCATCGCAAGCGGCTTGCGACCGCCGGACGATGTCTTCGAAATCCCATTTCTGTTCCCGTATCACGCGTGTGCCTTCTTCCGGTCGACTTGAGACGACGCCACTTGATGCCCTGTCCATCAGGAGAGTTTTATGCGCGACGATATCAAACCCGCCACCAATACCATCCTAGTGCTGGGTGCGGGCGAACTCGGCATGGCCGTACTTCGCGGGCTGGCCGGGCACCCCGCGGCACCGCGGGGCACCGAGATCACCGTTCTCCTGCGCCCGTCGACCCTGGAGAGCCAGGACCCCGGCAAGCGGCGCGAGATCGAAGAGCTGAGGTTCCTCGGCATCCATTTTCTCGCCGGCGACCTGGCCAGCGGTTCGGTGGACGACCTGGCCCGGCTGTTCCGGCCGTTCGACACCGTGATCTGCTGCACCGGTTTCGTGGGCGGGCCCGGCACCCAGCGCAGGCTCGCAGCCGCCGTGCTCGCCGCCGGCGTGAAGCGCTACATGCCGTGGCAATTCGGCGTCGACTACGACACCATCGGTCGGGGCAGCGGCCAGGATCTGTGGGACGAGCAGCTCGACGTGCGCGACCTGCTGCGGGCGCAGGACCGGACGGAGTGGGTCATCGTGTCGACCGGCATGTTCACAAGCTTCCTGTTCGAACCCAGCTTCGGTGTGGTCGAGCTGGCCAACGACACCGTCCATGCGCTGGGGCGCTGGGACACCGCCGTGACCGTGACCACCCCGGAGGACATTGGCACCCTGACGGCCGGGATCCTGTTCGCCGAGCCGAGGATTGCCAACCAGGTGGTCTTCACCGCCGGCGACACCATCACCTATGGGCAGCTGGCGGACATCCTGGACCGCCATTTCGACCGCAGGCTGCAGCGGGTGGAATGGGACATCCCGAAACTGAGCGCCGATCTCGCCGCGGATCCGGACAACGCCCTGAAGAAATACCGCGTCGCCTTCGCCCAGGGACGGGGCGTCGCCTGGGACATCGGCGGGACCTTCAACGCCCGCAATGGCATCGCGGTCACCGATGTCGCGGGGTGGGTTCGCCAGAACCTTTGACCACACATTTGACCGCAAGAATCGGGCCGCCAGCCCCCGCGGCGGGTGGTAGGATCCCGATCATGAGCGATCATCTCTACACCCTGTTCGAGACGGCGATCGGCCCCTGCGGCATCGCCTGGGGGCCCCGTGGCGTCACCGGCGTGCAACTGCCCGGATCCAGCGCGGAGACGACGCGCACCCGGCTGCTGCGGCGCTGCCCCGGCGCGGAGCCGGGCATGCCGCCGGCCGAGATCGCCCGCGTGATCGACCGGATCACGGCGCTGATGCAGGGCGAACGCATCGACCTGTCGGCCGTGCCGCTGGACCTCGACCGCGTCTCGCCCTTCGAGCGCCAGGTCTACGAGATCGCGCGGGAGATCCAGCCGGGGTCGACCATGACCTATGGCCAGATCGCCAAGCGGCTGGGCGACCCGCTGCTGGCGCGCGATGTCGGCCAGGCGATGGGCCACAACCCGTTCCCGATCATCGTGCCCTGCCACCGGGTGCTGGCAGCCGGTGGCAAGCCCGGCGGCTTTTCCGCCCCCGGCGGCGTCGACACCAAGCTGCGCATGCTGCAGATCGAAGGCGCCGCGCCCGGCGGCC
>NZ_JBYRFX010000383.1:0-7676 GCF_057815775.1 Inquilinus sp. | reverse complement strand
TCTGCCCGCTGCTGGTCGGCCGCGATCCGCACCGGATCGAGGACACCTGGCAGTACCTGTATAAGGGCGCCTATTGGCGCCGCGGCCCGGTGACGATGAGCGCGATCGCCGCCGTCGACATGGCACTGTGGGACATCAAGGCCAAGGTCGCCGGGCTGCCGCTGTACCAGCTGCTGGGCGGCGCCTCCCGCGACGGCGTGATGGTCTACAGCCACGCCACCGGCCGCGACATCCCTGAGACGCTCGACCGTTACGCCGCCTATCAGGAGAAGGGCTTCAAGGCGATCCGCGTCCAGTGCGGCGTACCCGGCATGGCGTCGGTCTACGGCGTCAGCAAGGGCGGCGATTCCTATGAGCCGGCGACCAAGGGCTGGCCGGAAGAACAATCCTGGTCGACCGAGAAGTACCTGAACTACGAGCCCAAGCTGTTCGAGGCGGTGCGCGAAAAGTTCGGCTTCGACACCCATCTGCTGCACGACGTCCACCACCGGCTGACGCCGATCGAGGCGGCGCGGCTGGGCAAGTCGGTCGAGCCCTATGCCCTGTTCTGGCTGGAGGACCCGACCCCGGCAGAGAACCAGGAAGGCTTCCGGCTGATCCGCCAGCACACCACCACCCCGATCGCGGTGGGCGAGGTGTTCAACAGCATCTGGGACTGCAAGCAGCTGATCGAAGAGCAGCTGATCGACTATATCAGGGCGACGCTGACCCATGCCGGCGGCATCACCCACATGCGCCGCATCGCCGACCTGGCCGCGCTGTACCAGGTGCGCACCGGCTGCCACGGCCCGTCCGACCTGTCGCCGGTCTGCATGGGCGCCGCCCTGCATTTCGACCTGTGGGTGCCGAATTTCGGGGTGCAGGAATACATGGGCTATCCCGAGCAGGCGCTGGAGGTGTTCCCGCATGCCTGGAGCTTCGCCGACGGCATGATGCACCCCGGCGAGGCGCCCGGCCACGGCGTCGACATCGACGAGGCCGCCGCCGCCCGCTTCCCCTACGACCCGGCCTACCTGCCTGTCGCCCGGCTGGAAGACGGCACGCTGACCAACTGGTAGCGGCCCGAAATCGCGATCAAGGCCGCATGACGGCCACAGGGAGGGTAGCAAAAAATGACGGCAAAACAGGCGGACAAGACCTCGGCGGCAATGATGCGGCGGATCGCGATCGCGTCCTGCATCGGCACCACGGTCGAGTGGTACGATTTCTTCATCTACGCCACGGCCTCGGCGCTCGTGTTCAACAAGCTGTTCTTCCCCAGCGTCGACCCGCTGGTCGGGTCGCTGGTCGCGCTCGGCACCTATGCCGCCGGCTTCTTCGCCCGGCCGGTCGGCGGCCTGCTGTTCGGCTATATCGGCGACCGCTACGGCCGCAAGCAGGCGCTGGTCATCACCCTGCTGATCGTCGGCATCGCCACCTTCGTCATCGGGCTGATGCCGACCTACGGGACCATCGGCATCGCCGCCCCGATCCTGCTGCTGTTCATCCGACTGCTGCATGGCTTCGGCATCGGCGGCGAACAGGGCAACGCCATCCTGATCATGTGCGAGCACGCACCGGCGCGGCGCCGGGGCTTCTTCGGCTCCTGGGTCCAGATCGGCGCGCCGGCCGGCTTCGTCCTGCCGCTCGGCATCTTCACGCTGCTGACCTCGACCCTGTCGGAGGAAGCGTTCCTGAGCTGGGGCTGGCGCATCCCGTTCCTGCTGAGCATCCTCCTGGTCGGCATCGGCCTCTACATCCGGCTGCAGCTGACGGAATCGCCGCTGTTCCAGCAGATGCGGCAGCGCCGGGCCGAGGACACCAATCCGCTGGCCGAGCTGGTCCGCAGCCATCGGCGGTCGCTGGTGCTAGGCTGCGGCAGCAAGCTGGCCGAAAGCATCGCCTTCACCAGCTTCGCCGTGCTGATCGCCGCCTACGCCACCAGCCGCGGCGTCGACCGGCCGACCATGACCACGGCGGCGCTGATCGCCATCCTGCTCGAGCTGGTCACCCTGCCCCTGTTCGGCGCGCTGTCCGACCGCGTCGGCCGCCGGCCGGTCTATCTGTTCGGCGCGGTCTGCGTGCTGCTGGCGACTTTCCCGGCCTTCGGGCTGGTCTATGCCCGGATGGACGGGCTGATCTGGCTCGGCCTGATCGCCGCGCTGGCGATCGGACACAGCGCGATGTACGCGCCGCAGGCCGCCTTCTATGCCGAGATGTTCCCGACCCGGATCCGCGCCAGCGGCGTGTCCTTCGTCCAGCAGATCGGCGCCCTGATCGGGTCGGCGGGGACACTCGCCGCCGGCTGGCTGCTGGAGGTCGGCGACGGCACGCCGTGGTATCTGTGCGCCTATATCGCGCTGGGCTGCGTCATCACCCTGGCCTGCACCTGGAAGCTGCCGGAGACGGCGCCGCGCCTGCCCGGCATCCGTGACGCGATCGGCGACCCTTCGGCCACCCCCGCCCATTCCTGACCCCGGAGACCGCCATGTTCGCCGCCGTGCTGCATCAAGCCAAGGACCTGCGGATCGAAGACCGCGCGCCGCCGACCCTGGCCCCGGGAGAGGTCCTGGTCCGCTTCCGGGCCGGCGGCATCTGCGGCTCCGACCTCGCCTACTACTCCAAGGGTAAGACCGGCGACTTCCATCTGCGCGAGCCGCTGATCCTGGGCCATGAGATGGCCGGCGAGGTGGCGGAGGTGGCGCCCGATGTCGAGGGCCTGTCGGTCGGCCAGCCGGTCGCGGTCAATCCCAGCCGGTCCTGCGGCCACTGCGAATACTGCATGGCCGGGCTGGAGAACCACTGCCTGAACATGCGGTTTCTCGGCAGCGCCTCGATCTTCCCGCACATGCAAGGCGCCTTCCGCGAGTACCTCGCCGTGCCGGCGCGGCAATGCGTGCCGGTGCCGGCGCATGTCAGCTTCGCCGAAGCCTCGATGGCGGAGCCGCTAGCCGTGTCGCTGCACGCCATCCGCCGCGCCGGGGCCCTTTTGGGCGAAGAGGTGCTGATCGTCGGCTGCGGCCCGATCGGCGCCCTGGTGCTGCTGGTGGCGCGCCAGGCCGGGGGCCGTCGCATCACCGTGGTCGACCTGGCCGACAAGGCGCGCGAGACGGCGCTGGGCCTCGGCGCCGACGAGGCGGTCGACGCCAAGGATGAGGAGCGGATCGCGGCGTGGAGCCGCAACCGCGGCCGCTTCGGCGTGACGATCGAGGCCTCGGGCGCCCCCGCCGGCCTGGACACCGCGCTGCGCGCTGCCCGCGCCCGCGGCCGGGTGGTCCAGCTCGGCAACCTGCCCGCCGGCCAGTCGCCGGTCTCGGCCAATCTCGTGATGGCGAAGGAACTGGAGTATCGCGGCTCGTTCCGCTTCGCCGAGGAATACGCCCTGGCGGTGGAGATGATCGCCGGCCGCCGGATCGACTTGGCGCCGCTGATGACCCACCGCTTCCCGGTGCGCGACGCCGACCAGGCCTTCCAGGTCGCCCTCGACCGCAACCAGTCGATGAAGGTCCATTTGCTCGATTTGTAATGCGGAATGTTGGGTTCGCTGCCGCGAACCCAGCCTACGAAGCCAGCCGCCTCTAATCCGTAGACCGGAGAGACTAGTGTTCAAAAGCATTCGCTGGATGATTGTCGGGCTGCTCTTCATCGCCGGCATGATCAACTATCTCGACCGGTCGGCCCTCTCGATCGCGGCCCCGCTGATCCAGCAGGATCTCGGCCTGGATCACGCGCAGATGGGCATCATCTTCAGCAGCTTCTTCGCCGGCTATGCCGTGTTCAACTTCATCGGCGGCTGGCTGTCGGACCGGATCGGACCGAAGGCGGTGTTCACCGGCGCCATGGGGATGTGGTCGCTGTTCTGCGGCCTGACCGCGGCCGCCACCGGCTTCGCCTCGATGATCGTGCTGCGGGTGCTGTTCGGCGTCGGCGAAGGGCCGCTCAGCTCGACCATGAGCAAGACGGTGAGCAACTGGTTCCCTCGCCGCGAGGCGGCGACGGCGATCGGCGTGGTCAATTCCGGCACGCCGCTGGGCGGCGCCGTGGCCGGACCGATCGTCGGCTACCTCGCGCTGGCCTTCGGCTGGCGCCTGGCCTTCGTCATCATCATGCTCCTCGGCTTCGTCTGGCTCGTCTTCTGGATACGGATGTCGGCCGACCGCCCGGCCCAGCATCCATGGATCAGCGACGCCGAGCGCGACCTGATCGAGGACGGCCAGCGCGACGGCGACGCGGCGGACCAGCTGCCGGCCCAGGGCCTGGGCTACTACCTGCGCCAGCCGATCGTGCTGGCCACCGCCTTCGCCTACTTCACCTATAACTACGTGCTGTTCTTCTTCCTGACCTGGTTCCCGAGCTACCTGACCGAGGTGCACAAGCTCAGCATCAAGGATATGAGCCTGGCCACGGTCATTCCCTGGGTGCTGGGCTTCCTCGGCCTGGCGCTGGGCGGTTTCGTCTCCGACCGCATCTTCCGCCTCACCGGCCGGGCCCTGCTGTCGCGCAAGATCGTGCTGATCGCCGGCCTCGGCCTCGCCGCCATCGGCGTCGCCCTGGCCGGCGGCGTGACCGACGTCGTCAGCGCGGTGGCGCTGATGTCGGTGTCGATCTTCGGCCTGTACCTGACCGGGTCGATCTACTGGGCGGTGATCCAGGACGCGGTGCGCAGCGAGAATGTCGGCGGTGTCGGCGGCTTCATCCACCTGCTGGCCAACCTGGCCGGCATCATCGGGCCGTCTGTCACCGGCTTCATCGTCCAGGCCACCGGCGGCGTCTACACCAGCGCCTTCATCCTGGCCGGCGGCCTGGCCGTGCTGGGCGCCCTGGTGTCGCTGATCTGGATTCGCGAACCGGCGGGCCGGGCGACGGCGACCCGGGCGCTGGGCGGGGCCGAATAAGGTCAGCCGCCCAGCAGGGAGCGCGCCAGCAGCCAGCCATTGCGGGGGTTCTCGCCGATCCGGCGGATGGCATAGGGCCACCAGTCGCGGCCGAAGGGCAGGTACAGCCGCATCCGGTGCCCTTCCCGCGCCCGCCGTTCGGCCAGCGCGCCGCGGACGCCCAGCAGCATCTCGAACTCGTACTCGTCCTTGCGCCACCCGTTCGCCTCGGCCTGCGCGATGGCGTGATCCTGCAGCGCATCGTCATGTGTGGCGATCACCGGCCGGAAGCCGGCGTCGCGCGCCTGTGGCGACAGCATCAGCCCGATCAGGCGGCGATGGTTCTGCTTGATCTCCGCCTGCGGGCCGAACGCCACGTCGCGCCCCGCGGTGAAGGCGCCCTTGACCAGCCGCACCGTGGCGCCCTGGCGGATGCGGGCCTGCAGATCCGCCTCAGTCCGGCGCAGATAGGCCTGCAGGGTGATGCCGACCGGCAGGCCCAGGCCGCGCAGCTCGTCATGCAGCGCGATGGTGGCGTCGACGAAGCTGCGATCCTCCATGTCTATCATCATGAGCCGGGGCCCCGGACCCGGCGCGTCGGCGATCGCCCGGGCGATGGCCAAGGCATTGCTGCGCCCCAGCGCCGGGTCCAGGCTGTGGCCGGTCTGGGTCGGGTCGACCGAGACATGGATCTCCAGCCCCGCCCGGCCGAGCTGGTCGGCGACGCCGAGCTTCTGCGCCACGTTCTCCGCCACCAGGGCCGGGCTGTCGACATATTCGCCGAGATAGTACAGCGAGCTGTGGATGCCTTGGCCGAGCAGCGATGCTGCCCGGGCCACCCCGGCCTCGGCGTCCAGGCCGGCGACGTAGCGGCCGGCGAGGCCGGAGGCGGCCCGGCCCTGCTGCATCCAGCGCCTGGTTCCCGGCGACCGGGCGAGCGCGATCATCCCGGCCTGCCACGCACGACGCATCTGCTGTCCCCCTCGCCTCTTTGACCGCAGACGATATCGGAGCAGGCGGTGAAGTCCATCCCGGCTCCGGCCGCCATGCTTCGACCGGGATCGAACCGTCCGGCGGGGCCGCGCTGGTAGGATCGTTGCCTCACCAGCCGCCGAGGTCCGCCATGCAGCCGCCCCGCGATGCCGTCGCCGCCGTCACCCATCCCGACCCGTACCCCTGGTACGACGAACTGCGGCAGCGCCCGTTCCACCGAGACGACACGCTCGGCCTGTGGATCGCGGCGGATGCCGGGACGGTCACGGCGGCGTTCGAAAGCGCCGCCTGCCGCGTCCGCCCCGTGGCCGAGCCGGTGCCGCAGCCGCTGCAGGGCACGACGGCGGGCGCCATCTTCGGGCGGTTGGTTCGGATGACCGATGGCGACGCCCAGGCCCGGGCGAAGCGCGCGGTCGCGGCCACACTGGCTTCGGCGACACCGGAAACGGTGGCGATGCAGGCCCGGCGCCAGGCGGCGGCGCTGGTCGGCGGTGGCGTCCCCACGCCGGCCGAGATCGACGCCCTGCTGTTCGCCCTGGCGATCCACACGGTCGGCAGCCTGCTGGGCTTCGACCCGGCCCGGCTGCCGGAGATCACCCGCCTGATGCGCAGCTTCGTCGCCGGCCTGGCCCCCGGCGCGACGGCCGAGGCGATCGCCGGCGCGAATGCCGCGGCCGCGGAGCTGCTGGCGGCGATCCAGCCCCTGCTCGACCGCCCTGATGCCAGCGGGCTGGCGCGGCGCCTGCAGGACGAGGCGGCGCAGACCGGCGGCATCGATCCGGCTGTTGTCGCCGCCAATGCGGTCGGATTCCTGTTCCAGAGCCACGATGCCGGTGCCGGGCTGCTGGGCAACGCCATCCTGGCCTTGGGCACCCGGCCGGAGCTGCGCCGCCGGTCCGCGGCCGAGCGCAGCCTGCTGCCGGGCGTGGTGCAGGAGGTGCTGCGCTTCGACCCGCCGGCGCAGAACACCCGCCGCTTCGTGGCCGAGGCCACCGAGATCGCCGGCCAGGCGCTGCAGCCGGGCGACGCCATCCTGCTCGTGCTGGCCGCTGCCAACCGCGATCCGGCGCTGAATCCCGATCCGGACCGCTTCGACCCCGATCGGGCGGACCGCCGGATGGTCAGCTTCGGCCATGGCCGCCACGCCTGCCCGGGCGGCGCGATCGCCGCGGCCGTCGCCGTGGCCGGGCTGGATGTGTTGCTCGACCGGCTCTCGGACTGGCCCGAGCGACCGGCCGGCTACCGACCCTCGCCGAACGTCCGGATTCCGCAGTTTGCGTGACCTCTCCGTCGCCCCTCTTTGTCATGCCACGGCTTGACCGTGGCATCCAGGAGCGGCCAGAGCGGTGCTTGGTGGCCCCTGGATTGCCCGGTCGAGCCGGGCAATGACACTAAGAGTTGAGGTATTCGCCTCCATCCTCAACCTGCGCTGTCATCATATCCAGCCTTGGCCAATTCGGCTGCCTTCGCCGCCAGGGCCGCATTCAGATCGGCCTCGCTGACCTCGCCGCCTTCGGCGATCGAGCGATCAAGCATCTCCTGCAGCGTCCGTTGCTTTGCCTCGCGCTCTTCGACGGGACGATCGCTGATAGATGCGGTCATGCCGATATCCTCTGTGATGCAGGCTTGTCCTGAATACGCCATCCCACGCCGTCATCGCGAGCTCGGAGGGCGTGGCGATCCAGAGATCGAACCGCGTGCTCGGTCTGCCCCGCCGGGCCTGGATCGCGTCGCTGCGCTCGCGATGACGAGGTTGGGATTTCTGAACACGTCCCTAATCGCGAACAGAATAGCAAAGGAAGGGCCCGGCTCCTCCGCCTACCCGAACGC
>NZ_JBYRFX010000382.1:0-18589 GCF_057815775.1 Inquilinus sp. | reverse complement strand
TGCCGGCGAGCCGCCGCATCCGCCGGCAATCCGGGCCGCGGCTTCGCGCGGCTATGACCTGCTGCCGCTGCGCGCCCGCAAGCTGGAGCGGGTGGATTTCCGCCGCTTCGACCTGCTGCTGGCGATGGATCATGGCCATCTCGGCCGCATGCGCCGCCTGTCCGCCGCCGGCGGCGGCCGGCTCGGCCTGTTCCTGGATTTCGCGCCGGGGCGGGAGGGCCAGGACGTGCCCGACCCCTATTACGGCGACGCCGCCGGCTTCGAGCATGTGCTCGACCTGGTCGAAGCCGGCTGCGACGGCCTGGTTGCCGCCATGCGCGAGGGGCGGCTGGGTTAAGCTTTGGTCTGGCCGAACCGGTCCGCGATCAGTCGACTCGCGGTTGCGGGGTCGGTGGCGCCGGTGTCGATGGTCAGGGCGGGGGGCGGCATCGCCGCCTCGGCGTCGGCGAACTGGTCGCGCAGTTGGGGCAGCAGGTCGAGCGAGCGCAGCTTGCCGAATTCGGACCGGTCGGCATTGTCGATCCGCCGCTCCTGTTCGTCCTCGGACAGGGTGAGGCGGACGAAGATCACCGTGCCGCCGGCGGCTTCGACGGCCTGCCGGGCCCGGTCCGGAAAATCGCGGGCCACTGTCCCTTCCGGCGCGAAGGTGAAGATCACCGAGCGTCCCGTCCCGGCCGCGTCCCGCAGCACATCGAGCCAGAACCGTTCGCGCAGCCTGACGAACGGCTCGCTGCCGAAGGGGAAGACCGCGCCCACCGCGTCGACCACGAGGTGGTTGTGGAACAGCGCGAAGCCGGTCAGCGCCGCAAGGTCCCTGGCGACGGTCAGCTTGCCGGATGCCGGCGGCCCGTAGAGGAAGATGAGCTTCATCTGCGAAGATTATCCTGGACGTCGAGGGCTGAAAACCGCCCATCGCCGCCTCGGCCGGTATATGCATGCCGGATGATTCCCGCCCGAGCCGAGCTGGACCTATGCTGCCGCACGATGCCATGACCGACGGTCTCGATGCCGTCCTCGCCGGCCGGATCGAGGCGGCGCTCGGGGTGCGGCCGGTGGCGGTGGCGCCTTTGCCGGGTGGGTCCACCGTGGCGGTGCTGCGGGTCGATCTCGCCGATGGGAATCGGATCGTTGCGAAGGCCGGCCAGGGGGCGCTGCTGCTCGAGGCCTGGATGCTCAGCGAGCTGGCGCACCATTCCGCCCTGCCGCTGCCCGCGGTGCTGCATGCGGCCGAGGATCTGCTGCTGCTGGAGCATGTCGCGCATGAGCCGGGGCCGCCGGGCCACGCCGCCCAGCTTCATGCCGCGGAGCTGCTGGCGGCGCTGCATGCGGCGCCGTGGCTGCGCTTCGGCTATGCCAGGGACACCACGATCGGCAAGCTGGCCCAGCCGAATCCGCCGTCCGGGCGCTGGGTCCCGTTCTTCCGCGACCATCGCCTGCTGCACATGGCCCGGGCCGGCCATGCCGAGGGCACGGTCGATGCCGATCTGTTGCGCCGCATCGAGATCCTGGCCGGACGGCTGGACGAGCTGCTGTCGGAGCCGCACCACCCGGCGCTGCTGCATGGCGACATCTGGACCGGCAACCTGCTGCACCGCAACGGCCGAGTCGCCGCGTTCATCGACCCGGCAATCTCCTGCGGCCATCCGGAGATGGAGCTGGCCTACCCGTCCCTGTTCGGCACCTTCGACGAGGCATTCTTCCAACGCTATGCCGAGATCGCGCCGCTCGACCCCGGCTTCTGGGATGGCCGCCGGCCGATCTACCTGCTGTATCCGCTGCTGGTGCATGTCCGCTATTGGGATCCGTCCTACAGCGAGCCGATCCGGCGGATTCTCGACCGCTTTGGTGCCTGAACCATGGCCTAAGCGCCCGAAACGTCTTATGATTCATTGAGATTGTAACGATGCATTTTCTTCGCCATAGTCGCGCCAATCCGCCAGCGACGCGGAGCTTGAACAGAGAAACGCCCTCGGTTTAAACGGCGAGCGAACAGAGAGGTCGATCATCCCTGGGTGGTCTATTGACCGTCCCAGGATGGTCTGTGGAGGCAAATCGGCGCGAGCATGGAATATTTTCTGCAGCAGCTCATCAATGGGCTGACGCTGGGCGCGATCTACGGTCTGATCGCGATCGGCTACACGATGGTGTACGGCATCATCGGCATGATCAATTTCGCCCATGGCGAGATCTATATGATCGGCGCCTTCATCGCGGTGATCAGCTTCGTGGTGCTCGGCATCTTCGGCGTGACCGGGGTGTCGGTGATCCTGGCCCTGGCGATCGTGCTGGTCGTCTCGGTGGTGGTGACCGCCGCCTATGGCTGGACCATCGAACGGCTGGCCTATCGGCCGCTGCGGGGCTCGACCCGGCTGGCGCCGCTGATCTCCGCCATCGGCATGTCGATCTTCCTGCAGAACTACGTCCAGCTGCTGCAGGGGGCACGGCGCAAGCCGATCCCGCCGCAGATCCCGGGCGGGTTCCAGCTGACCTCCGGCGGCGGCTTCGACGTCAGCCTGTCCTATCTGCAGATCATCATCGTGGTGCTGACCCTGGCGCTGATGATCGGCTTGACCTGGGTCATCAACCGCACCTCGCTCGGCCGGCAGCAGCGCGCCTGCGCCCAGGACCGCACCATGGCGGCGCTGATCGGGGTCGATGTCGGCCGTACCATCTCCACCACCTTCGTCATCGGCGCGGCGCTGGCCGCGGTCGCCGGCGTGATGGTGACGCTGTATTACGGCGTGATCGACTTCTACATCGGCTTCCTCGCCGGCATCAAAGCCTTCACCGCTGCGGTGCTGGGCGGTATCGGCTCACTGCCCGGCGCCATGCTGGGCGGCATCCTGATCGGCCTGATCGAGGCCTTCTGGTCGGGGTATTTCTCGTCGGAATACAAGGACGTCGCGGCCTTCACCATCCTGGTGCTGGTGCTGATCTTCCGTCCGTCCGGCCTGCTCGGCCGCCCCGACATCGAGAAGGTCTGAGCCATGGCGACGATCGCCCAAGCCGACGCGGCCGCCGTGCGCCGCTTCGACCCCGTGGCCATGGTGAAGGAAGCGGGGATCACCGCCCTGATCGCCCTGGTCCTGACCGCACCCCTGGTCGGCATCCGCACCGTGGAGCAGAGCGGCTCGCTCAGCTTCGAGACCGATTTCACCGCGGTGGCCATCGCCGTGGTGCTGGTGTTCCTCGGCCGCATCGGCCTGATCCTGAACCGCGAGGGCTTCCCCAAGCCGGTGTTCTGGCTCAGCCTGCTGTTCCTGGTCATCTTCGCCCTGCCGCCGATCTATGAATATCTGCGGCCGTCGGTGTCCGACACGCTGCCGCCGCTGCCGGTGCTGGACCTCCACTCCGTCCCGCTGCTGCTGATCGGCGCCTTCGGGTCGCTGTGGCTGGCGATCCAGTCCGTCATGGTGCAGCGCCGCCACCGCGCCGGCCTGTCACGGCAGGAACGCGACCGGGCGATGGACCGGGTCGGCGCCCGGGTGCAGCGCCTCAGCGTCTATGTCGGGCCGATCCTGGTGGTGCTGGCGGTGATCTTCCCGTTCACCGACCTGGCGACACGCTCGACCCTCGGCGTCGCCACCATCGTCCTGATCTACATCATGCTGGGCTGGGGGCTGAACATCATCGTCGGCCTCGCCGGGCTGCTCGACCTCGGCTATGTCGCCTTCTACGCCGTCGGCGCCTATTCCTATGCCCTGCTGTCGACCACCTTCGGCCTCAGCTTCTGGATCTGCCTGCCGCTGGCCGGGCTGTTCGCCGCCTGCTTCGGCCTGGTGCTGGGCTATCCCGTGCTGCGGCTGCGCGGCGACTATTTCGCCATCGTCACCCTCGGCTTCGGCGAGATCATCCGCATCATCCTGATCAACTGGGCGCCGGTGACCGGCGGGCCGAACGGCATCAACAACATCCCGCGGCCCAGCTTCTTCGGCTACCCGTTCGACCGCAGCCCGCCGGATGGCCAGACCTCTTTCAGCCAGCTGTTCGGCATCGATTACAGCCCGACCCAGCGCATCGTCTTCCTGTACCTGCTGATCCTGGCCCTGGCCCTGGTGGTCAACCTGATCAGCACGCGGCTGCGGCGCCTGCCGCTGGGCCGGGCCTGGGAAGCGATCCGCGAGGACGACATTGCCTGCCAGTCGCTCGGCATCAACCGCACCAACCTGAAGCTGGCGGCCTTCGCCACCTCGGCGATGTGCGGCGGCTTCGCCGGCAGCTTCTTCGCGACCTACCAGGGCTTCATCAGCCCGGAGAGCTTCTCCTTCATCGAATCCGCGATCATCCTGGCCATCGTCGTGCTCGGCGGCATGGGCAGCCAGCTCGGCATCGTCGTCGCGGCCTGCCTGATCATCGGCCTGCCCGAGGCGTTCCGCGGCCTCGACCTGTACCGCATGCTGGTGTTCGGCCTGTGCATGGTCGGCATCATGGTGTGGCGGCCGCGCGGCCTCCTGGCCCACCGCGACCCGACCATCCTGTTGCACGGCAAGAAGAGGGCCTCGTCATGACCACTCTTCTGTCCATCGAGCAGGTCTCGATGCGCTTCGGCGGCCTCGTCGCCATCGATGCCGCCACCTTCGACATCCGGGCCGGCGACATCACCGCCGTGATCGGGCCGAACGGCGCCGGCAAGACCACGCTGTTCAACTGCATCACCGGCTTCTACAAGCCGACCTCCGGCCGGATGACGCTGCGCACCGACGGCCGGGAATTCCTGCTCGAGCAGATCCCCGGCTACCGCATCGCCCAGCAGGCCCGGGTCGCCCGCACCTTCCAGAACATCCGGCTGTTCGCCGGCATGAGCGTGCTGGAGAACCTGATGGTGGCCCAGCACAACCGGCTGATGAAGGCTTCGGCCTTCTCGATCGCCGGGCTGCTCGGCCTGCCGGTCTACCGCCGGGCGGAGCGCGAGGCGATCGAGAAGGCGAAGTTCTGGCTCGACCGGGTCGGGCTGACCGCCCAGGCCGATGATTCCGCCGGCAGCCTGCCGTATGGCGGCCAGCGGCGGCTGGAGATCGCGCGGGCGATGTGCATCGATCCCGTGATCCTGTGCCTGGACGAACCGGCCGCCGGCCTGAACCCGCGGGAATCGCAGGAGCTGAACGGCCTGCTGCGCGCCATCCGCGACGAACACAACACCAGCGTGCTGCTGATCGAGCACGACATGAGCGTCGTCATGCAGATCTCCGACCACATCGTCGTGCTCGACCACGGCAAGAAGATTGCCGACGGCACGCCGGATGAGATCCGCAGCGACGAGGCTGTGATCCGCGCCTATCTGGGCGAGCCGGAGGAGGACGACCTGCCGCCGGAAATCGCCGCCGATCTGGCCAATGTGACTGGGACCGTCTCGACCGGGGAGGTGCGGTCGTGATGCTGTCGCTGCAGGGCGTGCACACCTTCTACGGTGCGATCGAGGCTTTGCGCGGCGTCGATGTCGAGGTCAAGGAAGGCGAGATCGTCACCCTGATCGGCGCCAACGGCGCCGGCAAGTCGACGCTGCTGATGACGATCTGCGGCAATCCGCAGGCGCGCCAGGGCGCCGTCGTGTTTGACGGGCGGGAGATCACCCGGCTGCCGACCTTCGAGATCGTGCGCCGCGGCGTCGCCATCTCGCCCGAAGGGCGGCGGATCTTCCCGCGCATGACGGTGATGGAAAACCTCAAGATGGGCGGCCTCACCGCCGACCCGTCGCACTTCGACCAGGACCTGGAGCAGATCTTCACCCTGTTCCCGCGGCTGAAGGAGCGGCAGGTCCAGCGCGGCGGCACGCTGTCAGGCGGCGAGCAGCAGATGCTGGCCATCGGCCGGGCGCTGATGAGCCGGCCGCGGCTGCTGCTGCTGGACGAACCGTCGCTCGGCCTGGCGCCACTGGTGGTGAAGCAGATCTTCGAGGCGATCAAGGTGATCAACCGGGAGCAGGGCATGACCGTGTTCCTGGTCGAACAGAACGCGTTCCATGCCCTGAAGCTGGCCCATCGCGGCTATGTCATGGTCAATGGTCGGGTGACGATGAGCGGCACCGGGCGGGAGCTGCTGGCCAACCCTGAGGTCCGGGCCGCCTATCTCGAAGGCGGACACTGAGGAGCAGGCGATGGAACAGATCCTCGGAACCACGGTCGGCGATTTCATCTTCGTCAGCCTGATTTTGGGCGGCGGGGCCGGGCTTCTGACCGGCCAGGGCCAGGCCCAGGGCTGGGCGCCGATGCGCAAGGTCATCCCTTTCGTGGTGCTGATCGCCTGCGCGACGCGCTTCCTGCACTTCGCGCTGTTCGGCGGAACGCTCTTGTCGCCGACCGGCTTTGTCATCGATCTTGTGTGGATCGGGCTGTGCACCACCAGCGCCTTCCGGGCGACCCGGGCGGCGAAGATGGTGCGGCAGTATCCGTGGATGTACGAGCGCGCCGGCCTGTTCGGCTGGCGCGACCGGTCGTCCACGGCACGGTAAGATGCCGGCCCCGCAGGGGCCGGTGGGCACGGTAAGACGCCGGCCTCGCGGGCCGGTGGAAAGCAAGGCCCGGTGGGACCGTCCTGCCGGGCAAAGAACTGGGAGAGCGATCTGATGACGAGATTGAACCGAGTCCTCTTGGTCGGCGCGGCCCTCGCCGCGCTGGCGACGACCCCGGCCCTGGCCGATGTGAAGATCGGCCTCGGCGCGCCGTTGACCGGCCCGAACGCCTCCTTCGGCGAGCAGATGAAGCGCGGCACCGATGCGGCGGTGAAGGCGCTGAACGATGCCGGCGGCGTCAACGGCCAGAAGATCACCGTGGTCTATGGCGACGATGCCTCCGATCCGCGCCAGGGCGTGGCCGCGGCGAACGAGTTGGTGGGCGAAGGCGTCGTGGCCGTGATCGGCCACTTCAACTCCTCGGTCTCGATCCCGGCCTCCGCGGTCTATGCCGAGGAAGGCATCGTCCAGATCTCCCCGGCCTCGACCAACCCGCAGCTGACCGAACAGGGGCAGAAGACCACCTTCCGCACCTGCGGCCGCGACGATCAGCAGGGTGAAGTCGCCGGTCCGTTCCTGGCCGACAAGTACAAGGGCAAGAACGTCGCCATCATCCAGGACCAGACCACCTATGGTAAGGGCCTGGCCGACGCCACCAAGGCGGCGATGAACAAGGCCGGCCTGAAAGAAGTGCTGTACGAGGGCATCACGGTCGGCGAGAAGGATTTCTCGGCCGTCGTCTCGAAGATGAAGCAGGCCAAGGTCGACGTGATCTACTACGGCGGCCTGCTCAGCGAGGCCGGCCTGATCGTGCGCCAGGCGCGCGAACAGGGCCTGAACGCACAGTTCGTCTCCGGCGACGGCATCGTGGCGGAAGAGTTCTGGGGCATCACCGGCGACGCCGGCCAGGGCGTGCTGATGACCTTCGGCGCCGACCAGCGCAAGTCCCCCGCCGCCAAGGACGTGGTCGCCAAGTTCGAGGCCGACAAGTTCGACCCGACGGGCTACACCCTGTACAGCTACGCGGCGGTGCAGGCCTGGGCCCAGGCGGCGACCAAGGCCAAGAGCTTCGAAGGCCCGAAGGTGGCCGAGGCGCTGCATGACGGCACGCTGTACAAGACCGTGCTGGGCGACCTGTCCTTCGACGACAAGGGCGATCGCAAGCAGGCCGACTACGTGTTCTGGATCTGGAACGCCGGCAAGTTCTTGGAGGCCACCCAGGCTGAGTTGGCCAAGGTCGGCGCCAAGTAAGTTTTCTCTGCTGATCACGACCGGCCCGGCGGAACTCTCCGCCGGGCCATTTTTTTGTCATATGATTGATCGGGGCGCCGTTCCGTGGTGTAACGGATGGCGATATTGCAGTGCAGCAAAAGGGGTGAGCCGATGGAGCCGCCAGCCGCCACGATCGCCATCGAACCGCGTGGGCTCGATCGGGAATCGCTGAAACGCGACATCCTGGAATGGCTGGTCTATGCCGTCGGCCGCGAGATCCACCGTGCCACCCGGCACGATTGGTTCGCCGCCACCGCCCTGGCCGTGCGCGACCGGCTGGTCGACCGCTGGATGGACGCGCAGCATCGGGAAGAGGCCAGCGACGGCAAGCGGGTCTACTATTTCAGCCTGGAATTCCTGATCGGCCGGCTGATGGCCAACGCGCTGACCAATCTCGGCCTGTACGAGACTTGCCGCGACGCGCTGTCCGATTTCGGCGTCGACCTCGGCTCGGTGCTGGAGGTCGAACCCGACGCGGCGCTCGGCAATGGCGGCCTCGGCCGTCTCGCCGCCTGCTTCCTCGACAGCATGGCGACACTGGGCATCGCCGGCACCGGCTACGGCATCCGCTACGAATACGGGCTGTTCGAACAGCAGTTCGACCGCGGCTGGCAGGTCGAATACCCCGAGGATTGGCTGAAATTCGGCAACCCTTGGGAGTTCGAGCGGCCGGAGGTCGCCTACCCCATCGATTTCTACGGCAAGGTCGAATTCGGCGAGCCGGGCCCCGGCGGCAAGCCGACCGCGCGCTGGCAGGGCAGCCAGCGGGTTCTTGCCGTCGCCTACGACACCCCGGTGGTCGGCTGGGGCGGCGCCACGGTGAACACGCTGCGCCTGTGGTCGGCCAAACCGGTGCGGGAATTCGACCTCGTGCCGTTCAATTCCGGCGACTACATGAAGTCGGTCGAGGACAAGATCCTGTCCGAGATCCTGTCGCGCGTGCTGTACCCGAACGACAACACCCCGGCCGGGCAGGAACTGCGGCTCAAGCAGGAATACTTCTTCACCTCCGCCTCGCTGCAGGACGTGCTGCGCCGCCACCGCATGCATCACGACGGCTATGACGACCTGCCGGAAAAGGCGGCGATGCAGCTGAACGACACCCACCCGGCGATCGCGGTGCCGGAGCTGATGCGGCTCTTGATCGATCGGCACCGGCTGGACTGGGACCGGGCGTGGAAGATCACCACCGGCTGTATCAGCTACACCAACCATACCCTGATGCCCGAGGCGCTGGAGACCTGGCCGGTCGCGCTCCTGGAACGGGTGCTGCCGCGGCACCTGCAGATCATCTACGAGATCAACGACCGCTTCCTGAAATCCTCACGCGTGATCGCGAAGGACCCCAGCCGGCTGGGCGGCCTGTCGCTGATCCAGGAAGGCTGGGACCGGCGCGTGCGCATGGGGCCGCTGGCCTTCCTCGGCAGCCATCGGGTCAACGGCGTCTCGGCGCTGCACACCCAGCTGATGCGCGAGACGGTGTTCCGCGACCTGAACGAGGAATTCCCGGGCCGCATCACCAACAAGACCAACGGCATCACCCCGCGGCGCTGGCTGGTACAGGCCAACCCGAACCTGGCCCAGCTGATCCACAACATGATCGGCACCGGCTGGGAAAACGACCTGGAGCGGCTGGGCGCGCTGCGCGGCAAGACCGAGGACACCGCCTTCCGCGAGGCGTTCTGGGCGGTGAAGCGCCGCAACAAGGCGCTGCTGGCCCATCACATCGCCGAGATCGCCGACCTCCGCGTTTCCGGCGACGCGTTGTTCGACGTCCAGGTCAAGCGCATCCACGAATACAAGCGCCAGCTGCTGAACATCCTGCACGCCGTGGCGCTGTGGCAGGAGATGCGGGACGATCCCGACGCGGCCTGGACGCCGCGGGTCAAGATCTTCGCCGGCAAGGCCGCGCCCGGCTATGCCGTGGCCAAGTTGATCATCAAGCTGGCCAATGACGTCAGTCGCGTCATCAACGGCGACCACGCCATCCGCGACCAGCTGAAGATGGTGTTCCTGCCGAACTACAACGTCACCCTGGCCGAACGGATCATCCCGGCCGCCGATCTGTCGGAGCAGATCTCGACCGCCGGGATGGAGGCGTCGGGCACCGGCAACATGAAGTTCGCGCTGAACGGCGCCATCACCATCGGCACGCTGGATGGCGCCAATGTCGAGATCGCCGAGCGGGTCGGCATGGAGAACATCCTGATCTTCGGCCTGACCGCGGCCGAGGTCGCGGCGAAGCGGACCCAAGGCTACGACCCGGGGGCGGTGATCGCGGCCGACCCGCGCCTGGCCCGGGCCGTGGCGGCGATCGAGGACGGCACCTTCTCGCCCGACGATCCCGGCCGGTTCCGGCCGATCACCGATGCGCTGCGGCACAGTGACTGGTTCCTGGTGGCGGCCGACTTCGCCGCCTATTGGGAGGCCCAGGCCAAGGCGGCCGCGGCCTATCGCGACCGCGCCGGCTGGACCCGGATGGCGATCCTCAACACCGCCCAGGTCGGCTGGTTCTCCTCCGACCGCACGGTGCAGGACTACGCCGAGGAGATCTGGGGCGTCTGGCCACCCCTGGCCCGCGCCGCGGAATAGCCGCGAGCATCCCTCGCCGTCATTGCGAGGAGGCGAAGCCGACGAAGCAATCCAGGGGCCGGTGCGAACGGCGCGATGGATTGCTTCGCTTCGCTCGCAATGACGATGATTGGAGATGTCGCGTATCGGCCTTGCGCCGCGGGCCGGCGGCGGGAAGACTGCGGCCGACCGAATCCGACCACGGATACCGCCTGCATGCGCGCCGCCCGCCTTCTGCCCCGCCTTTTTCTCGCCGTCCTGCTGCTCGGGGCCGTCCCCGCGGCGGCGTGGGCCCAGGCGGCGGCTGTGCCCGAGCCTGCCGGGCCGGGCCCCGGCCTGGCGGCGCATGGCACGCCGAAATACCCGGCGGATTTCGATCACTTTGCCTATGCCAACCCGGCAGCCCCGAAGGGTGGTGAGCTGCGCCAGGCGGTGGTCGGCAGCTTCGACACGCTGAACGCCTTCATCATCGGCGGCCAGACCGACCAGGTCCGGCTGATCGTGCCGCCCTATGTCTTCGCCACCCTGATGACGCGCGGCTGGGACGAGCCCTTCACCCTCTACCCCTATGTCGCCGACGGGGTGGAGGTATCGGACGACCGGCTCACGGTCACCTTCCACCTCAACCCCAAGGCGGTGTTCCAGGACGGCACGCCGCTGACCGCCGACGACGTGATCTTCAGCTGGCAGACGCAGGGCACCAAGGGCCGGCCCAACACCCGCAGCCTGTATGAGGAGATGGCGGGAATCGACCGGGTTGACGACCGCACCGTGCGCTTTCGGTTCAAGCCGGGCATCGCACGCGAGGATCCGCTGGTCGTCGCCCTGCAGCCGATCCTCAGCAAGGCCTGGTACACGGCGCATCCGTTCGACCAGCCCAGCCTGGACCCGCCGCTCGGCGCCGGCCCCTATGCCATCAGCGCGGTCGATGCCGGGCGCAGCATTACCCTGACCCGGGTGCAGAACTGGTGGGCGGCGGATTTGCCGGCGATGAAGGGCCTGTATAATTTCGACACGATGCGCTTCGACTTCTACCTCGACGCCGACACCGCGCTGGAGGCGTTCAAGGCCGGGGCCTATACGTGGCGTCGCGAGGGCAATGCCGAGAAATGGACCGACGGCAACTATGATTTCCCGGCGGTCCGGGACGGGCGGGTGACGCTGCTGACCCTGCCGCAATACCGGTCGGTCGGCATGACGGGCTTCGCCATGAACAGCCGGCGGCCGGTCTTCGCCGATGCGCGGGTGCGGCGGGCGCTGGTCATGGCCTTCGATTTCGAATGGGTGAACAAGACGTTGCTGGGCGGCCAGTACAAGCGCGACGACAGCTATTTCGCCAATTCGTCGCTGGCCGCCATCGACACGCCGAAGGGCGCGGAGCTGAAGCTGCTGGACCCGTTCCGCGCCCAGCTGCCGCCGCAGCTGTTCAGCGACCCCTACACCCTGCCGCCCAGTGACGGCAGCGGCCGCAACCGGGAGAACCTGCGGGCCGCCCAGGCGCTGCTGGCCGAGGCCGGCTGGACCGTGAAGGACAATGCGCTGGTCGATGCCGACGGCGCGCCGTTCCGCTTCGAGATCCTGCTGCAGAACAAGAGCTACCAGCGCGTCGCCCTGGCCTATGCCGACCAGCTGCGGCGGTTGGGCATCCAGGCGTCGATCCGCCTGGTCGAAAGTGCGCAATATGCCAACCGGGTCGGCGACTACGATTTCGATATGATCCTCAACACCTGGATCACCACCCTGTCCCCCGGGGTGGAGCAGTCGGGCTATTGGGGCAGCGGTTCGGCCGACGTGCCGGGCACCCGCAACTACCCGGGGGTGAAGAGTCCCGTGGTCGACGCCATGATCAAGGCGGTCACCAGTGCGGACAGCCAGGAAGAGCTGCAGGCTGCGGTTCACGCGCTGGACCGGGTGCTGCTGTGGGGCAACTATGTCGTGCCGCTCTACTATCTCGACCGCGACTACGTCGCCTATTGGGGCGATCTCGGCCGGGTGACCAACGTCAACCCGACCTACGGCACCGTGCTGGAGGCCTGGTGGTCGAATGATCATTAAGAGCCCGGCTGGGCACCGGAACCGATGCAATTATCGGCAATTGCTGGGAACAGAGTCCGCAACCAGGGGTTTTTTGACCGACTGCAGCAGGCAACGCTGCAGTCTCGCCATAAAACGCCCAAGGAGCTTTTCGTGAAGCGTATTCTTCTCGCCGCCGCCGCGACCGTGATGCTGGCATCGCCGGCTTTTGCCGGCTGCACCGACGATGTCCAGGCCCAAGCCCAGAAGATCCAGACCCTGACCCAGGCCACGATGACCAAGCTGCAGGCCGGGGCCTCGAAAGACGACCAGTGCTCCGCGAGCAAGGATTTGCTCGGCGAGACCAAAAAGCTCGTCGACATCTACAAGACCTGCCAGGCCGAGCTGAAGCTGACGGATGCGCAACTGCAGCAACTGGACCAGCAGGTCGCGACCGGCGACCAGGGCTACGCCGCGCAGTGTGGCGGCTGATCGCTTCAGCCCGATGATGAAAAGCCCCGGCGCAGCGCGACCGGGGCTTTTTCTTGTCAAATTTCGCGCGCCAGCGCCGCTTCCAGCACCGCCATCCGCAGCGCGCTGGACAAGTTGCCGTCCGGGTCGCGCGCCGCGTCGATCGCCTCGACCAGCCGGTTGACCGGCAGGCCACGCCGGGCGGCAAGGCGGGTGAGGGCGTCCCAGAAGCCGGGCTCCAGCGACACGCTGGTGGCGTGGCCGGCGATGTTGACCGACCGCTTGCGGACGCCGCTCACCGACGTCGGGTCAGGCGTTCGGGCCGACCATGGTCTCCGGCCGCACCCATTCGTCGAACTGCTCGGCCGTCAGCAGGCCCAGCGCGATCGCCGCCTGCTTCAGCGTGGTGTTCTCGGCATGCGCCTTCTTCGCCACCTTGGCGGCGTTGTCGTAGCCGATATGCGGGTTCAGCGCCGTCACCAGCATCAGCGATTCGTGCAGCAGCTGCCCGATCCGGTCGGTGCGGGCCTCGATGCCGACGACGCAGTTGTCGGTGAAGCTGCGGCAGGCATCGGCCAGGAGGCGGATCGACTGCAGCAGGTTGTAGATGATCACCGGCTTGAACACGTTCAGCTCGAAATGGCCGGTGGCGCCGGCAAAGGTGATGGTGACGTTGTTGCCCATCACCTGGGCGCAGACCATGGTCATCGCCTCGGACTGGGTCGGGTTGACCTTGCCCGGCATGATCGACGAGCCGGGCTCGTTCTCCGGCAGGTGGATCTCGCCAATGCCGCAGCGGGGGCCGGAGCCGAGCAGGCGGATGTCGTTGGCGATCTTCATCAGCGATGTCGCCAGCGTGTTCATCACGCCCGACGCTTCGACGCAGGCGTCATGCGCGGCCAGCGCCTCGAACTTGTTCGGCGCGGTGCGGAACGCGAAGCCGGTGATGCTGGCGACATGCGCCGCGAAGGCCTCGGCGAAGCCTTCCTTGGCGTTCAGCCCGGTGCCGACGGCGGTGCCGCCCTGGGCCAGGTCCAGCAGGTGCGGCAGGCAGCCCTTGACGCGGGAGATGCCCAGCTCGATCTGGCGGGCATAGCCTGAGAATTCCTGGCCCAACGTCAGCGGCGTCGCATCCTGCAGATGGGTGCGGCCGATCTTGACGATGTCCTTGAACTCCGACGCCTTGCTGGCCAGGGCGCTGTGCAGATGCTCCAGGCTCGGCAGCAACTCATGGCCGATCTGCTCGACCGCGGCGATGTGCATCACCGTCGGGAAGCTGTCGTTCGAGGACTGGCCGCGGTTGACGTGGTCGTTCGGGTGCACCGGCTTCTTCGAGCCGATCTCGCCGCCCAGGATCTCGATCGCGCGGTTCGAGATCACCTCGTTGGCGTTCATGTTGGTCTGGGTGCCGGATCCGGTCTGCCACACCACCAGCGGGAAATGGTCGGCCAGGGTGCCGTCGATCACCTCTTCGGCCGCGGCGACGATGGCGTTGCCGACCGTCGGGTCCAACTCGCCCAGCGCCATGTTGGCCTGGGCCGAGGCCTTCTTCTGGATGCCCAGGGCCCGCACCAGCGGGGCCGGCATCCGCTCGCCGCCGATCTTGAAGTTCTGCAGGCTGCGCTGCGTCTGCGCGCCCCAGTAGCGGTCGGATGGGACGTCGACGGCGCCCAGGCTGTCGGTTTCTTTGCGGGATGCGGTCTCGGCGGCCATCGCTCGGCTCCGGTTTCATCAGGGGTCGGTTGGCGGGTTTGCTAGCACGAAAGCGCATGGGACGGTAGCGCCCGGCGGCTGGTCGCCGCCGTCCTGTGGCGCTAGTCTCCGACATCTCCCCGGCCAGCGGAGCGATGCCCATGTCCGACCACCACCATCATGACCACGATCACGATCACGAGGGCAGCGACCTGTCCGACACGGCGCTGCGGGTCCGCGCCCTGGAATCGGTGCTGGTCGAGAAGGGCTATGTCGACCCCGCCGCGCTCGACACCCTGATCGAGACCTACGAGACCCGGATCGGCCCGCGCAACGGCGCCCGCGTGGTGGCCCGGGCCTGGACCGACCCGGCCTATCGCGACCGGCTGCGCGCCGACGCCACCGCCGCCGTCGGCGAATTCGGCTTCAGCGGCCGCGGCGGCGAGCACATGATCGCGGTCGAGAACACGGCCGACACGCACAACCTGATCGTCTGCACCCTGTGCTCCTGCTATCCCTGGCCGGTGCTCGGCCTGCCGCCGGTTTGGTACAAATCGGCGCCCTACCGCTCGCGCGCCGTGATCGACCCGCGCAGCGTTCTCGCCGATTTCGGCGTGACCCTGCCGGCATCGACCCGGATCCGGGTCTGGGATTCGACCGCCGAGACCCGCTATCTCGTGATCCCGATGCGCCCCGCCGGCACCGAAGGCTGGGACGAGGAGGCGCTGGCCGACCTGGTCAGCCGCGACAGCATGATCGGCGCCGGGATCGCGCGGACGCCAGAGACCCGCGGGTCGAAGGGGGTGCAGCCATGAATGGCGGCCAGGATCTCGGCGGCATGATGGGCTTCGGCCCGGTGGTGCCCGAGCCGGAGCATGTCCGCTTCCACGCCGATTGGGAAAAGCGCGTGCTGGCCATGAACCTCGCCAGCGGCGCCCTGCGGCGCTGGTCGATCGACGCCAGCCGGCATGCGCGGGAAACGCTGCACCCGGCCGAATACCTGTCCTCCAGCTACTACCAGATCTGGCTGAAGGGGCTGGAGAAGCTGTTGCTGGCCGACGGGCTGGTGACGGCGGCGGAGCTGGCGGCCGGGCATGCGATCGACCCCGCTTTGCCGGTGCCGCCGGCGCTGCAGGCGGACCAGGTGGCGGGCGTGCTGGCGCGCGGCACCAACTACCAGCGGCCGGAAACGGCACCGGCCCGCTTCGCCGTGGGCCAGGCGATCCGCACCCGCAATATCCACCCGACGGGCCACACCAGGCTGCCGCGCTATGCTCGCGGCAAGCTTGGGGTGGTCGATCGCGTGCATGGCGTGTTCGTGCTGCCCGACGCCCGGGCCCATGGCGCGGACGAGGATCCGCAATGGCTCTACACCGTGCGCTTCACCGGGCCGGAGCTGTGGGGCGACGGGGCCGACCCGACGCTCGAGGTCTCGATCGATGCCTGGGAGGGCTATCTTGACCCGGCATGACGGCGTGATCGGTGCGCTGGACGGCACGGCGCCGCTGCCGCGCGATGCCGACGGCCCGGTGTTCGCCGAGCCCTGGCAGGCCCAGGCCTTCGCCATGGCGGTGGCGCTACGCGACCGCGGCGTCTTCACCTGGGATGAATGGGCGGCGGCGCTGGGGGCGGAGATCGCCCGGGCCCAGGCGGCCGGCGACCCCGATGACGGCAGCCGCTACTACGACCACTGGCTGGCCGCGCTGGAGCAGCTGGTGGTGGCGAAGGGCGCCGCCGACAGCGATACTCTGCGGCACCGCAAGGCGGCCTGGGACCGGGCGGCGCGGGCGACGCCGCATGGCGCGCCGATCCTGCTGGAAAACGATCCGCTCTCCGGCCGCACCTGACCGATACGGGGGAAGACCCATGACGATCACGCTGCACAACCCGGCCGGCGTCGCCGCACCATTCTCGCGCTACAGCCATGGCGCCTCGGCCCCGGCCGGCGCGCGCTGGCTGCACATCTCCGGCCAGGTCGGCGCCACGCCCGACGGCACCGTGCCGGAGGATCCGGAACGGCAGATGGAGCTGGCCTGGGACAACCTGCTCGCCGTGCTGGCCGATGCCGGCATGGCGGTGACCGACCTGGTCAAGGTCGACGGCTTCATCATCCGGCCGGACCTGCTGCCGCTGTACCGCACGGTGCGGGAACGGCGGCTGGCCGGGCACGCCACGGCCTCGACGCTGGTGATCGTCGCCGGCCTCGTCGTGCCCAGCCTGCTGGTCGAGATCCAGGCGGTGGCCGCGGCCTGACCGAACCGTCATAGCGAGCCCCGCAGCGACGCTGCGATCCAGGGGCCGGTGCAGGCGGCCCCGGATGGCCACGCCCCTGCGGAGCTCGCTATGACGAACGGTGGGAGCCGTCGACTCAGGCCTTCGCCACCTTCAGGATGCGGTCGCGATAGTCGGCGACGGTGCTGACCTTCAGCCCCTCGATCTTGCCGCCATCGTCCCAGCGCCGCAGCCGCACCGCGCCCTCGACATGGGGGTGCCGGGCAAATTCGGCGGCCTCCGCGGCATTCATCGGCCCGCCCTGCTTGCCGAGGGAATGGACCGAGGCGACGGACAGGACGTCGAGATAGCTGGGCTCGACGGCGCAGAGATAGCGTTTGGCGGCGACGTGCAGCCGCGCCGGCTCGCTGATCTCCGGGCCGAAACGGACGGCCAGCCAGTCGCCGCCGGCGCCGTCATGCTTGTGATAGCCATAGGCGTCGTCGGCCAGCTCCAGGAAATGGCCAATGTCGTGCAGCAGGGCGGCGACCACCAGCGTGTCCGGCGCGCCTTCGTGCTCGGCGAGGGCCGCGGCCTGCAGCCCATGCTCCTGCATGGTGACGCCCTCGCCATAGGTGTTGTGGCCATGGGCGGCGAACAGGCCCTCGATCTCGGCCAGCAGCGGATGCAGGGTGTCGCTCATCGGGAGGCCTCCAGGCTGAACAGGGTGCTGGTCAGCCCATCCGTGTCGGTGTAGCAGCCCTGCAGCCAGCGGCGCCCGGCGGAGAAGCCGCGGCGGCCGTGCAGGACGCGCCGGTTGTTGACGATGAACAAATCACCCGGCGCCAGGCGGAAGCCCACGGTCAGGTCAGGGTCGTGCAGCAGCCGGCCGAAGCGGCGATAGGCGTCGTAGAAGGCCTCGACCTCGTCGGGGTCCAGGTCGAAGGGCGCGATCGAACGGTTGTTGTAGCGCACCGCGGCCACGTCGCCGTCGGCATCCAGCTCGATCAGCGGCGCCTTGGCCCGCAGGTCGACCTTGCCGGGTTCGACATAGCGGAACGGCACGGCCCGCCGGGTCAGCAGGGCAAAGGCATCGGGCGCCTCGCGTCGCAGCCGGTCGGCGGCAGCGAAGCCGTCGACCACCACCGATTCGCCGCCTTCGGACGCCGCCTCCAGACAGTGCAGCAACTGCATCTGCGGCACCGGATCGCGATAGGGGTTGTCGGTGTGGTTGCCCAGGGACAGCGCGGTGAAGGCCAGGTTCTGCGCCTTCTCCACCGCCACCACGTCGAACAGCCGGCCGTAGTTGGTCTCGCGGACATGGCCGAAGATCTCGACCACCTTGCACACCATGCCCGGCTCGGTCGGCACGCCGCGTAGCAGGCCGAAGCCGTGATCGTGCACCCGGCGCAGCCAGGCGGCACGGGCGCCGTCATCGGTCCGCACCGCGGCATAGTCCCCGCTGGGCGGTGCGGCGGCCAGACCTGCATCCCACAGCACCGGCCGCGGCCGGCGTTCGGCGCGCGAGGCAGGGTCGAGCGCATGGGTCCGCAGCCAGGCGGCGGCGAACCGCGCCGGGGTGTCGAAGCCAGAGAGGCGGATCTCGACCGACCCGTCGGCGGCGAGGGCCACGGCCTGGAGGACGATATCGTCCGGCAGGTCGATGGCGTCGAACAGGCGCTGCCCGTCAGGCCGGTCGCGGCGGTCCGGCCGGTTGTCGGCCAGCCAGATCGCGGGATAGGGGCTCTCGCGCCCGTCCGACCAGCGGATGGTCAGGCGGCTGGGCGTGTGGTGCAGCGTCGCGATCCCGATGTCGTCGGTGGTGATCGGGCGGGCGACCGGTCTTAGGGCGGCGGCGGTGGGCATGGCGGCCTTGAGGCTGGGGTGGCTGGTCCTGACGTTGCGACTCTC
>NZ_JBYRFX010000381.1:0-1746 GCF_057815775.1 Inquilinus sp. | reverse complement strand
CGGCTGCGCATCGGGCGCTATTGCTCGATCGCCGACGGGGTCACGATCTATCTCGGCGGCAATCACCGCACCGACTGGGTCAGCACCTACCCGTTCAACACGATGGAGCGGTGGCCGGACGCCGCCGGGATCACCGGGCATCCGGCGACCCGGGGCGACGTGCTGATCGGAAACGATGTCTGGCTCGGCGACGGCTGCACCATCATGTCCGGCGTCACCATCGGCGACGGGGCGGTGGTGGGGGCACGGGCGATGGTCACCCGCGATGTCGCGCCCTATGCGGTCGTCGCCGGCAATCCGGCGCGCGCGGTCCGCACGCGGTTCGAACCGGATATCGTCGAACGCCTGCTGGATGTGGCGTGGTGGACCTGGCCGGACGAGAAGGTCCGGCGCTTCGTCCCGCTGCTGATGGGCGGGAATATCGAAGCCTTCCTGGCCGCCGTGGAGAAGGGCGGGCTGGACGTCCCGGCCAATGCCGTCACCACGGGGATGGTTCCGGGGGGCCTTCCGGCGTCTGCTGAAGCGCGCGTGACCCGGGCAGGACACAACGAAAAAGCCCGCGACCGTGGTGCGGGCTTCATCATTCACCAGGACCTGCTGCGGCCCGAAGGCCGCGGGGCAGATCAATCAGGCAGCCTGAGCGGCCTGGGCCTTGATGATGCGGTGCTTCAGGCCACGCAGCTCGGCGTCCAGGGCCGAATCGGCGGCGCCGGCGAGGTAGCCGTCGAGGCCGCCACGATGCTCGATGGTGCGGATGCCGTTGGTGCTCAGACGCATCCGGACGGACACGCCGAGAACTTCCGAGACCAGCGAAGTGGTCTGCAGGTTCGGCAGGAACCGACGGCGGGTCCTGTTCTTGGCATGGCTGACGTTGTTACCACTCATCACGCCCTTGCCGGTCACCTGGCAGCGTCGCGCCATGGCACATATCCTTAAGCACGGTCAAAAACAATTGCCCCGGCATCGCTGCCGGGACGAGGGCGTTCGTATACGGGGCCGAAGGACCGGCGTCAAGCCGAGAGTCTCGGCAAGTCCTCCTGACTCCTCGCGCGAGGAGTCAGGAGGACAGGAATTCTATGCCCGCGGCACGCTCCGGGTCACGATCACGTTCCAGGAGGCGGGCTTCAGCCGGATCCGCAGCCTTTCGCCGTCGACCGACACGTCGGGATTCGGCTGCGGCACGATGGTGTTCGGCGCGTCCTTGGTGTTGACCGCCTTCAGGTTGGAATGGTGGATCTCGGTTGCCGCCACCAGCTGCCGGTCGACGCCCAGGCCGCGCAGCTCGGCATCCAGGTCGATCGGGTCGGACAGGCTGCGGTTCAGGGCGAAGATCGCGGTGGTGCCGTCGGCCGGGTTGTCGACCACGGTGGCGTAGAGATAGGGGATCTCCGGGAACGTCTTGGCACTATAGCTGGGCGATTCGACCTTGGTCTGCAGCACCCGGCCATGGGCGTAGCGGGCGGCCAGGGCGAAGGGGTGGAAGATGGTCTGGCGCCAGGCCGGGCCACCGGTCTCGGTCATGATCGGGCCGATGACGTTGACCAGCTGGGCGATGCAGGCGGTCTTCACCCGGTCGGCATTGTTCATCAGGGCGATCAGCGCGCCGCCGACGATCAGCGCGTCCTCGGCGTTGTAGACCTCCTCGATCAGCGCCGGTGCCTCGGGCCAGCCCGGCTTGCGCATGTGCTCGATCTTGTGGGTCTTGTACCAGACGTTCCATTCATCGAAGGACAGCATGATCCGCTT
>NZ_JBYRFX010000380.1:0-3797 GCF_057815775.1 Inquilinus sp. | reverse complement strand
CGCCAACGACGTGGCCAAGTACTTCGCCATCATCCCGGCGATGTTCCTGGCCTTCTACCCGCAGCTGGGCGTGCTCAACGTCATGGATCTGCACTCGCCGCAGAGCGCGATCCTGTCCGCGATCATCTTCAACGCCCTGGTCATCATCGGCCTGATCCCGCTGGCGCTGCGCGGCGTCCGCTACCGGGCCCTGAGCGCGGCCAGCCTGCTGCGGCGCAACCTCCTGATCTACGGCCTGGGCGGCATCATCGTGCCGTTCATCGGGATCAAGGCGATCGACCTGATCGTCACCGCCCTCGGCCTGGTGTGAGGCACCAAAATGTTGAACCAGATCCGACCCGCCCTCGTGATGATCGTCCTGCTGACCATCATCACCGGCATCGCCTACCCCTTCGCCATGACCGGCATCTCCCAGGGGCTGTTCCCCAGCCAAGCCAATGGCAGCCTGGTGAAGCGCGCCGACGGCACCGTGATCGGCGCCGCGCTGATCGGCCAGAACTTTACCGAGGACAAGTACTTCCATGGCCGGCTGTCGGCGACTTCGGACACCGATCCGAACGACCCGACCAAGACCATCGCGGCGCCCTACAACGCCGCGAACTCGGCCGGCTCCAACCTCGGCCCGACCAGCCAGGCGCTGTCGGACCGGGTGAAGGGCGACGTCGCCGCGCTGGCGGCCCAGGGCATCAGCAACCCACCGGTCGACATGGTGACCAGCTCGGCCTCGGGCCTCGACCCGGACATCAGCCCGGCCAATGCCGAGCTGCAGATCGCCCGGGTCGCTACCGCCCGCAACCTGCCGCCGGACCAGGTGCGCCAGGCGGTGCAGCAGGCCACCAGCGGACGGCTGCTCGGCCTGATCGGCGAGCCGCGGGTCAACGTGCTGCAGCTCAACATGCTGCTGGACGGGCTGAAGGCCTCGTAGTCTTCTCTTCCTTATGACTATGACCGATCGTTCGGATGACGATCGGCGTCCCTCGCCGGAAGCCCTGCTGGAGGCGGTCGCGAAACCTCGCGGCCGCCTCAAGATCTTCCTCGGGGCGGCGCCGGGCGTCGGCAAGACCTATGAGATGCTGTCCCAGGGGGCGGCCCGGCGGCGTGACGGCGTCGACGTCGTCATCGGTGTGGTCGAGACCCATGGCCGGGTCGAGACCCTGGCGCTGGTCGAGGGCTTCGAGCTCGTCGCCCGCCGCCGCTCGGAATACCGCGGCCAGGCGGTCGAGGAGATGGACCTCGACGCCATCCTGGCGCGGCACCCCGCTTTGGTGCTGGTGGATGAGCTGGCGCACACCAATGCGCCGGGCAGCCGCCACGCCAAGCGCTACCTCGATGTCGAGGAGATCCTGGACGCCGGCATCGACGTCTGGACCACGCTGAACCTCCAGCATGTCGAAAGCCTGAACGACGTCGTCGCCCAGATCACCCGCATCCGGGTGCGCGAGACGGTGCCGGATTCCTGGATCGACGGTGCCGCCGAGATCGAGCTGATCGACCTGACGCCGGAAGACCTGCAGAAGCGGCTGGCCGAGGGCAAGGTCTATGTCCGCGACCAGGCGCGGCGGGCGGTCGACCATTTCTTCAAGCCGGGCAATTTGGCCGCCCTGCGCGAACTGGCGCTGCGCCGCACCGCCCAGCGGGTCGACGACCAGATGCTGGGCTACATGCGGGCCCATGCCATCACCGGCCCCTGGGCGGCGGGCGATCGCATCATGGTTTGCGTCAGCGAGGCCCGGGGCGGCGAGGCGCTGATCCGTTATGCCCGGCGCATGGCCGACCGGCTGGGGGCGCGCTGGACCGCAGTCTATGTCGAAGGCTCGCGCCACCACCGGCTGGGCGAGGCCGACCGCGACCGTGTCGCCCGCGCCCTGCTGCTGGCCGAGAAGCTGGGCGGCGAGACGGTGACGGTGCCGGCCACCGACATCGTTGCCGAGATCCTGGCCTATGCCCGGCGCAACAACATCACCCAGATCATCATCGGCAAATCCAGCCGGTCCCGCTGGTTCGAGATGCTGCACGGCTCTGTCGTGCATGACCTCGTGCGCAAGGCCGGCACCATCTCGGTCCAGGTGCTGGCCGGGGACGACGCCCCGCCGGCGGGGGCGGAGGAGCGGATCCAGACCCGCCCGGCCGATCCGGGCCTCGACCCGAGGCCCTATCTGGTCGCCGCCATCGGCGTCGGCGTCACCACGGCGGCCGCCCATCTGGTCGCCGCCATCGCCTCCACCAACAGCATCGCCCTGGTGTTCCTGATCCCGGTGCTGTTCTGCGCCGCGCGCTACGGGCTGGGGCCATCGATCTTCGCCTCGCTGCTCAGCGTCGTCGCCGTCAACTTCTTCTTCCTGGCGCCGCTGTACAGCCTGGTTATCGCCGACCCGTCCAACGTCACCTCGCTGGTGTTCTTCCTGGTGGTCGCCGTCGTCACCTCGAATCTGCAGAGCCGGGCCCGGCTGCAGGCGCGCGGCGCGGCGGCGCGGGCCAAGGCGACGGCGGAGCTGTACGGGTTCAGCCGCAAGCTGGCGGCGATCGCGTCATCCGACGACCTGCTGTGGGCCGCGGCCTACCAGATCGCGGCGATGCTGAACCTGCGCGTGGTCATCCTGATGCCGCTGGACGGGTCGCTGCAGGTCGTCGCCGGCTATCCGCCGGAGGACAGGATCGAGGAGACCGAGCGCGCCGCGGCGCAATGGAGCTGGGCCAGCGACCGGGCGGCCGGTCGCGGCGCCGACACGCTGCCCGGCGGCAAATGGCTGTTCCTGCCCTGGCGCACCGCAGCCAGCCCGATCGGCGTGGTCGGCATCGACCGCGACCAGCCGGGGCCGCTGCTCAGCCCCGACGACCAGCGGCTGCTCGATTCGCTGATGGACCAGGCGGCGGTGGCGATCGAGCGGGTGCGGCTGGCCAAGGATGTCGACGAGGTCCGCGTGGTGGCGGAGACGGAGCGGCTGCGCGCCGCGCTGCTGACCTCGATCAGCCACGACCTGCGCACGCCGCTGGCCTCGATCATCGGCGCCATCTCCAGCCTGCGCCGCCACGATGCGGCGCTGGAGCCGGCGGCGCGGGGCGAGCTGATGGAGATGGTGGAGGACGAGGCCGAGCGGCTGAACCGCTTCGTCGGCAACCTGCTCGACATGACCCGGCTCGAATCCGGCGTGCTGCGGCCGAAATTGGAGGCAGCCGAGGTGGCGGAGATCGTCGGCGCCGCGGCCGATCGCTGTGCACCGCTGGTGGCGCGCCACCGCCTGGTGCTGGACCTCGCACCCGGCCTGCCGCTGTATCTGCTCGACCCGATCCTGCTGGAACAGGTGCTGGTCAACCTGATCGACAACGCCGCCAAATACGCGCCGGCCGGCACCACCATCACCGTCTCGGCGCGGGAGGAGAAGGGGCTGGTGATCCGCGTGCTGCCCGAACCGCCTGACTACGGCACCTTGGCGCGGCTATGCGCCTCGGGGGAGTACGACGTGGTGCTCACCCAGCTTCGAGACGTCATCGACGCGCCGCTGCTCGCGGACGCCCGGGTCAAGGGCGTCTCCAACTACGCGGTCGGCTACAACAACATCGACGTTGATGCCGCCACCCGGCACGGCATCCTGGTGGGCAATACGCCAGGGGTCCTGACGGACGCGACGGCGGACATTGCCATGCTGCTGATCCTCGGCGCGGCCCGCCGCGTGGTGGAGGCCGACCGGCTGGTCCGGGACGGAAAATTCCTCGGCTGGGAACCGGAGCTGCTGCTGGGCCGGGACGTCTCCGGCGCCGTGCTGGGCCTGGCCGGATTCGGCCGGATCGCCCGCGCC
>NZ_JBYRFX010000379.1:0-4254 GCF_057815775.1 Inquilinus sp. | reverse complement strand
CGAGCGTCTGTTTCACGCCGCCCTGATCCTGCTGGCGCTGGGCTATCTCGGCTATCTCTTCTGGTACTTCGACGTCTCGCCGGCACGGCTCTATGGCGGGCTGGTCAGCCCGAACGGGCTGTTCGTGATCATCGGCCAGATGGTCTCCTGGCACGGCATGGCCGATTGGGAGTACGGCGAGATCTTCGCCGCGCTGGGCCAGACCATCGCCATGGCCTTCATCGGCACGCTGATCGCGTCGGTGATCGCGATCCCGCTCGGCTTCCTCGGCGCCCGCAACATCATGCCGCTCGGTTTCCTGCGCTTCGGTTTCCGCCGGCTGTTCGACGGTCTGCGCGGCGTCGACCAGCTGATCTGGGCCCTGGTGTTCGTGCGCGCGGTCGGGCTGGGCCCGCTGGCCGGCATCCTGGCGATCTGCGTCTCCGACATCGGCTCGCTGGCCAAGCTCTATGCCGAGGCGATCGAGACGGCGGAGAAGAAGCAGATCGACGGCGTGCGCTCGACCGGCGCCTCCAACCTGGCGGTGCTGCGCTTCGGCGTGCTGCCGCAGGCGATCCCGCTGTTCGTGTCGCAGGCGCTGTACTTCTTCGAATCCAACACCCGCTCGGCCACCATCCTCGGCATCGTCGGCGCCGGCGGCATCGGCCTGCAGATCTCGGAGCGGATCAAGATCCTGGCCTGGGACCAGGTCGCCTTCATCCTGGTGCTGGTGCTGATCACCGTCGCCGCGATCGACACCCTGTCGAAATGGCTGCGGTTGAAGCTGATCGGACGCGAGGCGGCGCGGGGATAGGCGGCCCCGAACCGCTCAGCCGCCGGGCGGGCGGCCGCGATGGCCCGGGCCGGGCGCGCCGCCCGACCCAGGCACGCCGCCCGGCCCGCAGGCCCCGCCCCAGCCGTTGCAGCCATCGAACGCCCCCGGCGTCGATCGTCTGCCGCCCCAGTCCGGGCTGCCGCGCGGCTCTCCGTCATTCGGCCGTCCGGCCCGATCCCGCTCTTCGGAGAGCCCGGGATTGGCGCCCGGGCCGGTGCGGTCGCCCCGGTCGTCGCCGAAATTGCGCGGGACCTCGTGCACGGCTCCGTTCCGGCCGGTGGTGCTGCGCAGGCCGATTGCCTCCAGCCCGCCATCGGGCCGCCGGTCGAATTCAATGATCGTGCGCTGCGGCTGGGCGCCGAGGGTGCCCAGCGTTCCGGTCGCGGCGGTGGTGATCTGGCCGCGGCCCCAGCGCAGGCCGCCCTGGCCGGCGCTGGCGTAGGATTCGACGACCAGCCGGCTCACCGACGGGCCGAACAAGCCGGACGGGTCGGCCGCCAGGGTGTCCCGCGACACCGCGTCGGGAACCAGCGTGCCGCCGGCATAATGCCCCGACACGGTCACCTGTTGGCCGAGGCTCGCGGTCAGGCGTGATCCCGGCCGCAGCGCCAGGGTGCCGATGCGCAGCGCACCGGCGGCGCCCGAGAGCGACCCGTGCACGATGACGGGGCCGGGGGCGCGCCGGTCGAAGCGGGTGGCGACGATGTCGCCATCGGTGTCCACCAGGCCGCTGACCGCCACCCAGTCGCCGGCCTTCGGGATGCCGTCGCCCCACACCGTGCCGGTCAGGCGCACGCGCTGGCCGGCGATGTGCAGGGCGCTGCCATCGGGCTCGACCGAGTCGACGGGGCCCGATACTTCATGCCGGACGGCGATGCTGCTGGCGCCGAGGCGGGGGCCGCTGCCGGGTGCGGTGATCACCGCAACCAGCCCGACCCCCCCGGTCTCGCCCGGGGCCTCCCGGCCGTCGACCTGCAGCGGCGTCTTGGCGTCGAACTCGACCTCGATGCCGTTCACCCAGATGCTGCCGAAGCCGGTGATGACGCCGACGATGCCGGTGCCGCCCATGCCGCGGTCATCCGCCGTGATGCCGGTGCCGCCGATGCCGCGCTCGGCGACACGGTCACCTGTCACGACCGAGGTGCAGGAGGCCAGCAGGGCGAGCGCCAGGATTCGCACGCGACGCATCAAGGCGCCTTCTCCTCGTCGATGGGATCGTCTTCGACATACACGTAGACACCCAGGTTGATCCGGCGCAACGGGATCCCCGGGGTGGGTGCGGCCTTGTCGTCGGCCTCCGCCATGGCCAGGGCGACGCGGTTGACGTCGACCAGCAACTGCTGCGCCGCCTCGCGCGACGTGACCTCCAGCTGTGCGACCGTTTCCGGCCGCAGCCGGTCGTAGTGCATGCTGCGGTCGAGGAACGGCGCCGGCCCGGCGGTCGCCACATTCGTGGCCGCGGCGGCGATGTGATCGTGCAGGTTGCGGGCGAAGTAGAACAGCTGCTCCTCCCCGCCCGGCCGCGGGATGAAGGCCTCGCTGTTCAGATGGACGCAGTCCTGCTCGTCCACGATGACGATGTCCTGGCCGATCCAGTCGTCGAGGACGGATCGGGCGCGCACATCCTTCGTCACCGACTCCACCAGGGTCTCGAACGAAGCCTCGCCGGCGGTCCGGGCGATCCGCGGCAGGGGCAGCGATCGTCCCGCCGCATCGGCATAGGGCGGGGCGCCCAGCCAGCGGGCGATGATCTGGCTGCTCAGCGTCACCACCACCGGCGTCGTCGCGTCGGTGCCGGCGTCCCGCATCCGCAGCCGCCGGATCTCCTTCCGATGCACGCCGGTCAGCAGGCTGATGCGGCTGTCGGTCTGCGTCTTCGGATCGGTCAACAGGTCGCGCAAGGCGACGTCGACATAAAGGCCGCGCAGCAGGTCGGCCATGACGGGAAAGGTCACGCCGCTGCGGATCAGCAGCCGGACCAGCGGTCGCAGCAGACGGGCCAGGGGTCTGAGCAGGGCCTGAGGTGGAGGCGGCAGGAGGGGCATTCGCAGGCTGTGATCCGTCGGTTCGGTTCGGATCCTAGCACGGCCATGCGTGGGAAAAAAACCCACGCAGCAGAAATTCATTTGACGTGGGCAAAAATCCCACACATCTATCGTGGGATAATTTCCCACAACCAAGGAGCCGACCATGTCGTCACCGGAACCGACCGCCCCCCGTGAATCCCCGCCGCCCATCTTCAGGCTCCGGCCCGCCGATGTCATGACAACGCCGGAGGAGAGCCTGTCGACCGGGCCGGGCTGGCTCCGCCGCATCGTGACGACCGTGATCGCCATCGTCTTCATGACCGGACTCGGCCTGCTGCTCGTGGACAGCGCCATCACCCTGCTGACGCAGTTCCCCTGAGGAGAAAGCGATGCTGCAACCGATCCTGGCCATCCTGCCGTGGCTCGAGCTTTACCTGCTGTCGCGCAGGCCGTCCGCCCGCGCCCCGAGGAAGGAGCACGCATGATGTCGGGTCTGATCGTCTGGGGCCTCATCGGCCCGATCCTGGCCTTCCTGCTGGGCGTGGTCTTCGGCGCGTGGGACGGGGATGCGGAGCCGGATGTCCGGGGCCTGAGCCCGTCGGACCGCGGGCCGGCCCTGCCTGCCTATCCGCTGGTCGAACCCTGGCTGTTTCCGCTGGATACCAGCGGCAGGGTGGGATCCATCCCCCCGGGGCCGCGATATTCCTCCGGACCGGCGTGGCGCCGGCTGCCCGACCGGGCTGTCGAACAGCCGCTCTCCTCCTCGACCAGACCCAGATGTCCCGGATCGAAAGGGCAATGGCCGTGATCGCCACCCTGCTTCTCTGGGCCGCCATCGGCCCCTCGGTCGGGGTCGCGGTCGGGGCGGCGTTCGCGTCGCGGCACCGTGATCGCATCGCGACACCGTGATCGCATCGCGACACCGTGACGGCCGGCCGGATCGGCAGGCTCGTCCCGGTGCATGACAAGCCGGCGTCAGTCGTCGCCGGAATCGCCGCCGCGGGAGGTTCCGTCACCGGACGGGCCGTCGCCGGAATCCCCGCCGGCGCCATCACCGTCGCCGGCCCCGTCGTCGCCACCCGGATCATGATCGTCGCCGTCGGTGCCGCGGGCGCCTGCGCCATCGTCCCGCCCACCGCGGTTGCTGCCGGGCTCGTAGACCCGGGTGGCAAACAGTGATCCGTCGGCCTTGCGCTCCACATTGACGACGGCGCGGCGGGTTTCGCTGCCCATCGACCGGATCAGTCCGGGTGATGCATTCACCTGCAGGTCCTGACCCAGCTGCAGCTGATGATCGACGACGCGGACATAGGTGTCGAGCGACAACCGCCGCGTGCCGCCGCCGAAGCGGCCGGCCGGATCGACGGCCAGCGTGTCCTCGGACAGGGTCTCGGCGACCAGCAGGCCGCGGAC
>NZ_JBYRFX010000378.1:0-6568 GCF_057815775.1 Inquilinus sp. | reverse complement strand
TGACGAACAGGCCGGGAATCAGGTTCACATAAAACAGCCAGTGCCACGAGGCGTGGTCCGTGATGAAGCCGCCCACCGTGGGCCCCAGCGTCGGCGCCAGGGAGGCGATGGCGCCGATCGTCGCGGCGGCGATCACGCGCTGTTTGCCCTGGAAGAAAACGAAGGCGGTGCTGAACACCAGCGGTATCATCGAGCCGCCGAGGAAGCCCTGCAGCGCGCGGAACGCGATCATGCTGTTGATGTCCCAGGCCCAGCCGCACATCAGGCTGGTGACGGTGAAGCCGGCGGCCGAGATGCTGAACAGCCAGCGCGTCGACATCACCCGCGACAGCCAGCCCGACAGCGGGATGACGATGATCTCCGCTATGAGGTAGCTGGTCTGGACCCAGGCGGTCTCGTCCTGCCCGGCGGACAGGCCGCCGCCGATGTCGCGCAGCGAGGCCGAGACGATCTGGATGTCGAGCAGGGCGATGAAGAAGCCGATGCACATCACCACGAAGGCGAAGATCTTCTTGCCCTGCGACAGTTCATCGACCGGGGTCACAGCGGCGGCGCTCATTTCCCGGCGCTTCCGGTGCGTTCATCGACATCGGCCGTGACCGACAGGCCGGGGCGCAGGCGGCCGAGGACCGAGGCGTCGCCGTCCAGCAGGATGCGGACCGGCACGCGCTGGACGATCTTGGTGAAGTTGCCGGTGGCGTTCTCCGGCGGCAGCACGCTGAACTGGGCGCCCGTGGCCGGCGCCAGGCTGGCGACATGGCCGCGGAAGGTCTCGCCCGGCAGGACATCCGCGACCACCGTCGCCGTCATGCCCGGACGCATCGCCGCCAGCTGGTTCTCCTTGAAGTTGGCATCAACCCAGAGACCGGTGGCCGGCACCACCGCCAGCAGCTGCGACCCGACCGTGGCATAGGCGCCGGTCTGGGTGCTACGGTTGCCGATGGTGCCGTCGATCGGCGCCCGGATCTCGGTGTAACCGAGGTTCAGCTGCGCCGTGTCGCGGTCGGCGACGGCCGCGGCCAGCCCGGCCCGGGCCTGCTGCTTCTGGGTGTCGATGACGTCGAGCTGGCGCTGCGCCGCCTCCAGCGTCGCCTGGACCCGCAAGCCGTCGGCCACCGCCTGCTTGTAGTCGGCATCGGCCTTCTGGAAGGTCTGCACCGAGGCGAAGGACTTGGCCGACAGCTGCTGGTAGCGGGCCTGGTCGTCGCGGGTGCGGACGATCTCCGCGTCGGAGGACGCGATGCCGGCCTGGGCCTGGGCGATCACCGCCTGCTGCAGCCGGTATGTGGCGTCGAGATTGGCCAGGGTCGCGTTCTGCTGCGCCACGGATGCGTCGGCCTTGGCCAGGGCCGCGCGATAGTCGCGATCGTCCAGCTTGACCAGCAGGTCGCCGGCATGCACCGCCTGGTTGTCGGTGATCGCGATCTGGGCGACGAAGCCCGCCACCTTGGGCGCGATCACCGTCACGTCGCCGCCGACATAGGCGTCGTCGGTGCTCTGGAAGAAGCGGCCGACCGTCCACCAGTCATAGCCGTACCAGCCGCCGCCGGCCAGGATCAGCAGGGCCAGGGCCGACAGCCCCAGGCGCTTCTTCGTCAGCTTCGGGCGCGGCTTGGCCTGGACCTGGGCCGGTGCAGCCGTGGTGTCGCGGTCGAGGACGATGGCGTTCATGATGCGGCCTTCGCAGGGGTGGTGGCGATGGCGACGCGGGCGAGCCGCTTGCGGGTGCGCTCATCGGCGACCGGGCCGGGGCCGGGCCGGAATTCCTGCGGGGTCAGCGGCCGGCCGCTGATGCCGTCGAACACCACCGGGTCGGCCACGGCGCCGGTCGCGCGGTCGACCAGCTGCACGCTGGTGCCTTCCGGGGCGAAGTGCCGGTTGCCCCAACCGATCAGCGACCACATCACCGGCCGGAAATCATGGCCGACCTGGGTCAGCACATATTCGTCGCGCGGCGGCTTTTCGCTGTAGCGCCGCCGCTCCAGCAGGCCGGACTCGACCAGCGTGTTCAGGCGCCGGGTCAGCATGCTGGGGGCGATGTCCAGGCTCTTCTGGAATTCGTCGAAGCGGGTGAGGCCGTAGAAGGCGTCCCGCAGGATCAGGATGCTCCACCACTCGCCGACCCGTTCCAGGCTGCGGGCGATGGGACACTGCATGTTGCCAAAGCTCTTGTGCTGCATGGCGCTGCCGTGGCTTTATCGTTGAATGATGATCGTCATATAGGCCGGTTACTATCATTATGCAAGTAACTTCCGCGGATGGCGCGGAAACGCGACGGCCGGAGCCATTTCTGGCCCCGGCCATTTGGCGGGTCGGCATCGATCAAAGGTGTCGACGCCTCAGCGCCGATGACGATATGGCCTCAGCCGCACCATCCGTTCACGCCACCGCCGGGACCTTGCGCGGCTCGCCCAGCTGGCTCAGGCCGAAGCCCGCCAGCAGCTGGGCCTGGACCGGCACGGCCTGGGCGTTGACGGTGTCGGCGCCGTGCGGCTGGCCCACGACCACGCGGGCGGGACGCGAACCGGCGGGCTGCGCCACGAGCCGGGCAATCGCCTCGGCGACGTCGTGCGGGTTCGGGGCGTTCTCGCTCTGGAACAGCGCCACCACCCCTTCGGCCATCTTGCCGGGGATCGCGCCGATCTCGCCATAGGCGGCGATGCGCTCAGCGTCGGCCGGCAGCAGGGCGCTAGCGAAAATATTCGTGGGATAGAAGCTCGGCTGCACCAGGACCACGTCCACGCCCAGCTGCGACAGCTCGTAGCGGTAGCTGTCGGTCAGCGCCTCCAGCGCGAATTTCGTCGCGCCGTAGACCCCGAAGAAAGGCAAGGTCACCCGGCCGAGGACCGAGCCGAGATTGACCACCAGCCCCTCCCCCTGGCGCCGGAACGCCGGCAGCACGGCGCGCAATGTCCGCTGGACGCCCAGGACGTTCACATCGAACAGCGCCCGCGCCTGCTCGGTCGTAAACGCTTCGGAGACGCCGGCGCCGCCGAGGCCCGCATTGTTGACCAGGACGTCGAGCCGCCCGGCCTGGGCGAGCACCGCAGCCACGCCGCGTTCGACCGAGGCGTCGTCGGTGACATCGAGTTCGACGACATCGATCCCCTTGGCGCACAGGGCCTCCGCGGCCTGCCGGTTGCGGCCGGCGGCGTCGCGCATGGAGGCGAAGACACGGTGCCCGGCCTGCGCCAGCGTTTCTGCCGTGTCGCGGCCGAAGCCATTGCTGGCGCCGGTGATAAGGACGGTTTTGGACATGGTTGAGCGCCTTCACTGGGCAAGGAGGGTGAGAGGCACTCCGTCGAGCGCCGCCGATTTAGATGTCAATCGACATCCAATTAGATGTTGCTCAACATCCAAAAGTCAACCGGATTTGCTTTTCGCCTGGGAGGCGCTGTCCGGCGGCGAAGCCGGCCGGAGCGGCCGTCAAGCTGCAAAGGTGAACAGTTGCCGCCGGATGGGCCGTTGCTAGCCTGCTCGCATCACGCGGCCTTTATGGCCTAGTGCGCTACCGCAGGTTGCATAATACGATATTCAGGGAGACGACGCATGGCCTCACGGGACGCCCCCGGGGCAGTCATGGCCCGATGGACTCGTCGTTCCATATTGCAAGGCATAGGCGGCGCCATCGGGTCGCTCGCGATCCCGGGGTCGCTGGCGATCCCCACGGCGGCAAAGGCCGCTGACGGCGGCAGCTTCGGCGTCGTCGTCTATGGCGCGACGCCGGGCGGCATCATGGCGGCCTACGCCTCGGCCCGGGAGGGCGCGTCGGTCGCCCTGGTCCTGGCCGGGCCGCTGGGCGGCATGAGCGCCCAGGGCCTGAGCTGGAGCGACACGGCCGTCCTCGGTGTCATCGGCGGGCTGTGCCTGGAGTTCTTTCACCGCGTCGGCAAGATCTACAACCCGACCTCGACCGCCATCGTCAAGAATTTCGAACCGCATGTCGCGGAAGCCGCCTTCCTGAGCTTCATCAAGGAGGCGGGGATCAAGCTGATCCACTTCTATTCCCTGGCCGGCGTGGCCACTTCGGGCCGAAAGATCCAGTCGATCCAGCTGACCGACGGCACGGTGCTGAAGGCGGCCGCCTTCATCGACGCGTCCTATGAGGGCGACCTGATGGCCGCCGCGCGCTGTGCCTATTGGGTCGGGCGCGACAGCAGCACCCGCTTCAACGAGGCCAATGCAGGGTTCGACGCGGTTCCGGTCAATCATCACCTGACCACCCGGGACAGTCGCGGGACGCTGTTTCCCACACTCAAGCCCTATCCGGCCCAGGCGAGATTCACGGCAGACAAGGCCGTCCAGTCCTATACGTTCCGGCTGAGCCTGACCAACGACAAGACCAACATGGTGCGCTTCGCCAAGCCGGCCGGTTATGACGCCGATCGCTATGGCTTCGAACTGGCTCTCTTGAGCAATCCAAACCGGGTATTTGCGCCGCTCAGCATCAAGCACAACAACAAATTCGATCTGAACGGCAATTACTATGCCGCGTCCTGGGAATGGCCGGAAGGCAATGCCCAGCGTCGGAAGCAGATCTTCCAGGACCACTTCAACTATCAGGCCGGATTGCTGTATTTCTACGCGAACGACCCGAGGGTACCGAGCGACTATCGGGAACAGGTGAACCTGTACGGCCTGGCGAAAGACGAGTTCGTCGGCACCGGGAACTGGCCGCGGCAGCTCTATATCCGGGAAGCCCGCCGGCTGGCGGCGAAATCCGTCCTGACCTGGAAGGACACGCAGACGGAATTGACCAAGCTGCATCCGGTCGGCATGGGGTCGTATTCCCTCGACTCCCACGCCACCCAGCTTCTGGAAATCCGCAACGGCTACATGGACTATGAGGGCGGCTTCGGCTTGCTCGCGACGCGCGCCACCAACCCCTATCAGATTCCCTATGAAGCCTTGCTGCCCAAGGAATACGACAATTTCTTCGTGCCGGTCTGCGCCGGGGCCAGCCATGTGGCCTTCGCCTCGCTGCGCATGGAGCCGCAATTCATGATCATGGGTGAGGCAGCGGGCTGTGCCTCCGGCCTGATCGCCAAGCGGGGCACGACATCGACCGCCCTGGCGACCGAGATCACCGCCAGGCTCCGGTCCTACCGCGCCACGATGGAGTACACCGCGGCGGCGAAGGTCGCGGATGCCGCCGATGCGGATAAGACGGCCGCCCCCTCGGCAAGCCAGAGCACGGATCCCGAATTGCCGCCCGGTTTGTCCCCGCTGTTCTGAGGCCTGGCCCCTCGTCCGGCGGCATCAATCATTAACCCGTCATCGCGAGGAGCGAAGCGCCCCCTTTACGTCAAGAACGGGCGATCCAGCGGCTCGATCTCTGGATTGCCACGCCCCTTTGGGGCTCGCAATGACGGGTTTTCAGTCTTGATCGTCAGTGTAAGGCGGCAGCATCCGGCTTGGCGCTCCCCAAAACATTCCAGCGGGGCTTGACGTTCTTAGAATGCTAGCATATTAGAAAACTATGCCAAGCGAACCCGTCAAGCAGTTCAACGTCTATCTGCCGGTCGGGCTGATCCGGGAGGTCAAGCACCATGCCATCGAGGCCGAGCTGTCGCTCTCCGCCTTGGTCGCCGACGCGCTACGCGCCTACCTTGAGGCCCGGAACCAGCAGGAGCCAGCCCCCGAAGGAGATTGAGATGGCGACGAAAGGCATCGAGGCCGTGTTCCTGACCACCCACAACTGGGGCAAGTCGGCCAAGTTCTTCCAGTCCCTCGGCTTCCAGCTCGAATTCGACACCGGCCATGAATCCGGCCAGTTGCGCAACGGCGCCGGCCCCTTTCTCTTCATCGCCGAAATCCCCCAGGACCAGCCGCCCGAGATGCACGTCGTGCTGCAGGTCCCCGACGCGGATGAATGCCGCCCCGGGCCGGGCGTCGAGGTCGTCACACCGTTCGCGCCCACCCATTGGGGCACCCAGGAGATGACGGTCCGCGACCCCGACGGGCGGATCTGGCACCTCCAGGCCCCGGCCAAAGGGTAAGGGGAGCGGCCATCATGCCGGACAAGCACGCCATCGCACCGGAAAGCTCGGCCGTGCGGGTCGCCCTGTGGCGGGCGCTGCATGTCGAAATCGATGCCGCCCCGCCGGTGCTGGACGACCGGGTCGGCCTGCAGCTCGCAGCGCCGGCCGAAGACTGGCGCTGCCGCCCGGACATGGACCCGCAGGGCACCCGGCTGTTCCGTGCCGCCATCGTGGCCCGGGCCCGTTTCATCGAGGATCTGGTCGTGGAGCAGGCCGGCCAGGGCATCGGCCAGTACGTCATCCTCGGCGCCGGCCTCGACAGCTTCGCCCAGCGCCGGCCGGAGGTCGCCGCCGCGATGACGGTGTTCGAAATCGACCAGCCGGGGCCCCAGGCCTGGAAACGCGCCAGGCTGGTAGAACTCGGTTTAGGCGTGCCGGATGGGCTACGGCTGGTGCCCGTCGATTTCGAAGCCGGACCGTCCTGGCTGGACCGGCTGGCCGCGGCGGGCTTCGACCGCAGCCGGCCGGCCGTCGTGGCCTCGACCGGGGTCAGCCTGTACCTGACGGTGGCGGAGATCGCGGCCACG
>NZ_JBYRFX010000377.1:0-15241 GCF_057815775.1 Inquilinus sp. | reverse complement strand
GCATTTGTGCGGGAACAGGTTGAACAGCTGGAACACCATGCCGATCTTGGCGCGCATCTTGTGCAGATGGCGCTCATCGGCTGTCACCAGCCCGCCCTTCCCAGGCATGTGGAACAGCTGTTCGCCCTCGATGCGGATATGGCCGCCGTTGATCTCCTCCAGCGTCATCAGGATGCGCAGGATGGTGGTCTTGCCGGAGCCGGACGGGCCGATCAGCGCCAGCTTCTCACCAGGCTTCACGGTGAAGGACAGGTCGTTCAGCACGGTCAGCGGGCCGAAGCGCTTGGTCACGCCTTCGACGCTGATGCATGGATCGGATGCTTTGAGATCTGGCAAGTCGCTCTCCCTGTTGCGGCGACGGCCTCGAGTTGCCGTCACGATGGGAGGGAGACAAAATCATGTCAAATGGAAAAACAAATCAGTACAATTTTGCATTCGTGATGATTTGTTAGGCACGGCCATGCCTGTTTCTACATCGCGAGAAGCACCGGCTCCGGTTCGCCCTGCATCAGGTTGACCACGATCTTGAGGCCGTCACGCAGCTGTTCCGGCGTGGTCGAGCCGACCGAGATGCGCACCGCCGGCCGGGTCGGCCGGCCGTCGATGGCGAAGGACGCACCGGGCGCGATGGCCACGCCCTGCAGCCGTGCATGCGACACGAACTCCTCCTCCGACCGGCCCTCGCCCAGGGGCAGCCAGACATGCAGCCCTTCCGGATGCGCCCGGTGGGGGATGCCGGCCAGCAGTTCCGCCGCGATCGCCTGGCGGCCGCGGATCGCCGTGTTCTGCCAGCGCACCAGCTCCGCCGCCGTGCCGGTCTCGACCCAGCGGGCGGCCAGTTCGGCGACCAGTCCCGTCGCCATCCAGCTGGTCACCAGGCTGCGGTTGGCGACGGCCGGGCACAGCCGGTCGGGCACGACGAGATAGCCGGCCCGCAGCCCCGGCATCACGCATTTGGTGAAGGTGGTGACGTACAGCGTCCGCTCCGGCGCCAGGGCCGCCAGGGGCGGCAGGCGTTCGCTCAGCAGTGGCGCCAGCACGTCGTTTTCGATGATCTGCAGCCCGTGGCGCCGCGCCACCGCGACGATCTCCGCCCGCCGCGCCGCGCCCATCAGGCTGGCGGTGGCATTGATCGGGTTCGGCATGACGAACAGGGCACGGACATCGCCCTCGCGGCAGGCCTCGTCCAGCGCGTCCGGGATCACGCCCTCCGGGTCGATCGCCAGGCCTTGCAGCCGCAGGCCGAGATACGCGGCCAGCGGCACCAGCGTGTGATGGCCCACCGCCTCGGTCACCACGGTCGATCCCGGCGGCGCCGCGGCCATCAGGGCAATGGTCATGCCCGAGGTGGCACCGTTGGTCAGGTGGATGGTGCCGGGCGTGGCCTCCACCCCGCAATGGTCGCGCAGCCAGTCCTGGCCCACCCGGCGGTGCCGGGCGAACAGCATGTTCGGCCGGAAGGACAGCACGGCGGAGGGCGGCAGCGTGTCGGCCAGATCGTGCAGCGCCGCCTTCATCGCCTCGATATGCCTGGTCTCGCACACCACCGGCTTCAGGATCGACAGGTCGATCACCTCGCTCAGCCGCTCCGGGATATAGGGCGGCGCCGGCTCACGCTGCGGCGGCCGGATGAAGGTGCCGCGCCCGGTCTCGCCGGAGATCAGGCCGCGGCGGATCAAGTCTTCATAGGCGCGACTGACGGTCTGCACCGACAGGTCCAGCGTCTCCGCCATCTGCCGGTGCGTCGCCAGCCTTTCGCCCGGCTGCAGCCGCCCGTCGGCGATGGCGCGCGCGATCTGGTCGGCCAGGGACAGATAGGCGGGCCGGCGCAGGGTGTCGGGATCGGGTTGCCAGATTGTCATGATTGGACTGTGGTCCAGGATCAGTTCAATTGACAACCGGAATCCCGACCCGGCATGGTCTCCGCCATGTCTTCCGTGAAGCTCGACCCGATCGATTTGCGCATCCTCGCCGAGATCCAGCGCGACGGTCGCATCACCAAACTCGCCCTCGCCGAGCGGGTCGGGCTGTCGCCGACGCCGTGCTGGACCCGGCTGCACCGGCTGCAGCAGGAGGGCATCATCACCGGCTACCACGCCCGCATCGCGCTGCGCCGGATTGCGCCCTTCGCCATGGTGTTCGTCGAGATCACGCTGGGCGCCCACCGCCAAGCCGATTTCGACCGGTTCGAGCGCGCGGTGAAGGCGGTGCCGGAGGTGGTCGGCTGCTGGTCGCTGGGCGGCGGCATCGACTATCTCCTGAAGATCGTCGCCCGCGACATCGACGGCTACCAGCGGTTGATCGACCGGCTGCTGGAAAGCGAGATCGGCATCGACCGCTATTTCACCTACATCGTCACCCGCACCGTGAAGGACGATGTCGCCGTGCCGATCGAGGTGCTGGCGGGGGCGGACGGCACCACTTCCTGATTCTTGAATTCTGTCATGCCCGGACTTGATCCGGGCATCCAGAGGCTGTCGACATCTTCTGGATTGCCGGGTCAAGCCCGGCAATGACAGTTTAAGAAGGGCACCGGAGAAAATCTCCACCATCCAACCCCTTTTGAGAGACATCGTCTCCCTCCAACCCCGCAAACAGCCTCCTTCTCCCCGGCTCCGCCCCTACCCTGGCGGCCTCGCCCTTGACGGAGGCTCAGCCAATGACCGCCCTCGCCACCCGGCCCAGCCAGCATGAGGCGCTGGGCCGCCTGACCGACCGCCGGCTGCTGCGCGAGCCGGCCTATGTCGACGGCCGCTGGACCGCGGCCCCGAGCGGCGCCGTGTTCGAGGTCAACGATCCCGCGACCGGCATCGCCGTCGCCCGGGTGGCCCGGCTGGGTGCGGCGGAGACGGACCGTGCCATCGCCGCCGCCCAGGCCGCCTTCCCCGCCTGGCGGGCGCTGCTGCCGCAGGAGCGTTCCGCCCGGCTGCGCAACTGGTTCGATCGCATCCTGGCAGCGAAGGAAGATCTGGCCCTGCTGATGACGCTGGAGCAGGGCAAGCCGCTGGCGGAATCGCGCGGCGAGATCGATTACGGCGCCGGCTTCGTCGAGTGGTATGCCGAGGAGGCGAAGCGCCTGAACGTCGAATCCGTCACCAGCCACCTCGCGGGCGCCGAGATGATGGTGCGGCGCGAGCCGCTGGGCGTGGTCGGCGTCGCCACCCCCTGGAACTTCCCCTGCGCCATGCTGACCCGCAAGGCCGCGGCCGCCCTGGCCGCCGGCTGCACCGTGGTGGCGCACCCATCGTCGCAGACGCCGCTGTCCGCCCTGGCCCTGGCTGAGCTGGCAGAGCGGGCGGGCATTCCGGCCGGCGTGTTCAACGTCGTCACCGGCGACCCGGAGCCGATCGTCGGCCGCCTGTGCGCCGACAAGCGGGTGCGGGCGGTGAGCTTCACCGGGTCGACCGAGATCGGCCGGCTGATCGCCGAACGCTGCGCCCCGACGATCAAGCGGCTGCAGCTGGAGCTGGGCGGCCACGCGCCGCTGATCGTCTTCGCCGATGCCGATCTCGAGCGTGCCGTGTCGATCGCGGTCGATGCGAAATTCGCCACCTCCGGCCAGGATTGCCTGGCCGCCAACCGGATCTATGTCGAGCGGCCGATCTATGCCGCCTTCTGCCAGGCCTTCGCCGCACGGGTGGGCACGCTCAAGGTCGGCAACGGCCTCGACCCTGAGACCGAGATCGGGCCGCTGATGCATGACCGGGCCGTGGCCAAGGCGGCGTCCCAGGTGCAGGACGCCGTGGCGCAGGGCGCCCGCTGCCTGACCGGCGGCGGTGTCCATGCCGCCGGCCCGCTGTTCTTCGCCCCGACCGTGCTGGCCGACGTGCCGGATGGCGCCGCGATCATGCGCGAGGAGACCTTTGCCCCGGTCGCTGCCGTCGTGCCGTTCGACAGCGAGGACGAGGTCGTCGCCCGCGCCAACGACACCGAATACGGCCTGGTCGCCTATGCCGTCACCCGCGATGGCGCCCGCATGCTGCGGCTGGGCCGGGCGCTGGACTACGGCATGGTCGCGATCAACCGGGTGAAGATCACCGGCGCCCCGATCCCGTTCGGCGGCACCAAGCAGTCCGGTCTCGGCCGCGAAGGCTCGCGCCACGGCATCGAGGCCTTCACCGAGCTCAAATACCTCTGCCTCGACGCGGCGTAAGCGCCCGCCCCTTTTACCAAGGAGACTTCCGATGGCCCTTCGCGGCAACGAACTCGACGCCTGGGATCGCGATCATTTCTTCCATCCCTCGACCCATATGGCGGCCCATGCCCGGGGCGAGACGCCGAACCGGATCATCACCGGCGGCGAAGGCGTCTACATCACCGACCGCGACGGCAAGCGCAGCCTGGATGCCTTCGCCGGCCTGTACTGCGTCAATGTCGGCTACGGCCGGCGTGAGATCGCCGACGCGATCGCCGAGCAGGCGCAGAAGCTGGCCTATTACCACGCCTATGTCGGCCATGGCAGCGAGCCGTCGATCAAGCTGGCCAAGATGATCATCGACCGGGCGCCTGCCGGCATGTCGCGGGTGTTCTTCGGCCTGTCCGGCTCCGACGCCAACGAGACCAACATCAAGCTAGTCTGGTACGTCAACAACGTGCTGGGGCGGCCGGAGAAGAAGAAGATCATCTCGCGCTGGCGCGGCTATCACGGCTCCGGCCTGATGACCGGCAGCCTGACCGGGCTGGAGGTGTTCCACAAGGCCTTCGACCTGCCGCTGACCCAGGTGCGGCACACCGAAGCCCCCTACTACTACGGCCGCCAGGACCGGTCGCTGAGCGAGGATCAGTTCTCGCAACATTGCGCCGACAAGCTTGAGGAAATGATCCTGGCTGAGGGGCCGGAGACGGTGGCCGCCTTCATCGGCGAGCCGATCCTCGGCACCGGCGGGCTGGTGCCGCCGCCGGCCGGTTATTGGGAGAAGATCCAGGCGGTCCTGGCCAAATACGACGTGCTGCTGATTGCCGACGAGGTCATCACCGGTTTCGGCCGCCTCGGCTCGATGTTCGGGTCGGACCATTACGGCATCAAGCCGGACCTGATCACCATCGCCAAGGGCCTGACCTCGGCCTACGCCCCGCTGTCCGGCGTGATCGTGTCGGAGAAGGTCTGGAAGATCCTGGAGAAGGGCTCCGACTCGCTCGGCGCCATCGGCCATGGCTGGACCTATTCCTCGCATCCGCTGTGCACCGCCGCCGCGGTCGCCAACCTGGAGCTGGTTGACAGCCTGGGCCTGGTCGAGAACGCACGGGAGACCGGTGCCTATTTCCGGCAGTCCCTTGCGGATGCCCTGGCCGGCCAGCGCATTGTCGGCGATATCCGCGGCGAAGGCCTCGCGGCGGCGGTGGAATTCTCCGCCGACAAGGACGACCGGGTGTCGTTCGAGCCGGCGCTGAAGATCGGCCCGCGGGTCTATGCGGCGACGCTGGCCCGCGGCGTCATCACCCGGGCCATGCCCCAGGGCGACATCCTGGGCCTCGCCCCGCCGCTGTGCCTGACCCGCGACGAAGCCGACATCGTGGTCAAGGCCGTGGCCGGCGCGGTCGAGGCGGTGTCCAAAGAGCTGTGAACGGGAGGGATCCATGACCACCGAAACCATCCCCGCCACCATGCATGCCGTGGTCCTGACCGGCCATGGCGGGCCGGACAGGCTGGTCCATCGCGCCGACGTGCCGGTGCCGAAGCCGGCGGAAGGCGAGGTGCTGATCGAGGTCTCGGCCTGCGGCATGAACAACACCGATGTCTGGGTCCGCGAAGGCGCCTATGGCACCGAAGCGGATCCGGCCGCAGTGTCCAGCTGGCGCGGCCGCGGCGAGCGATCGACCCTGACCTTCCCGCGGATCCAGGGCACCGACGCGGTCGGCCGCATCGCCGCGGTCGGCCCGGGCGTCCCCGCCGGGCGGGTCGGCGAGCGGGTGATGGTCGATTTCAGCATCTACAACCGCGACGACGACAGCCTGGCCGACATCGACTACATCGGCCATGGCCGCGACGGCGGCTATGCCGACTACATGACCGTGCCGGCCGACCACGCCCATCGCGTCGACACTGGGATGACCGATGTCGAACTGGCCACCTTCTGCTGCGCCTACCTGACCGGCGAACACATGCTGGATCGGGCCCGGGTGGCGGCGGGCGAACGGGTTCTGGTGACCGGCGCCTCCGGCGGCGTCGGCTCCGGCATCGTCCAGCTCTGCCGGGCCCGCGGCGCCATCCCCTATGCCGTGGTCGGGCGCGGCAAGGAGGATGCAGTGCTGGCGATCGGCGCCGAGGCGGTGATCACCCGCGAGTCCGGCGACCTGGTCTCGGCGGTGGAGCACGCCACCAAGGGGTGGCCGATCGACGTCGTCGCCGACCTGGTCGGCGGTGCCATGTTCAACGACCTGCTGCGCATCCTGCGGCCGGAGGGGCGCTACACCACCGCCGGCGCCATCGCCGGGCCGGTGGTGCAGCTGGATTTGCGGACGATGTATCTGAAGCATCTCGAGCTGCACGGCTCGTCCCAGGGCACGCGTGGCGCGTTCCGGCGGCTGGTGCGGTATATCGAGGACGGCAAGCTCAAGCCCCTGGTCGGTGGCGTCTACCGCCTGTCCGACTTCCACCGCGCCCAGGCCGATTTCATGGCCAAGGGCTTCGTCGGCAAGCTGGTGGTGGTGCCGGACATCCGCTGGGCAGGCGCCTGGCGATAGCGATTGCCGGCCCCTGCCCCTTCGGCCCGGTCAGGCCAGACCCATTTCCTTCATGTCCTGGAAGCGGTCGGCGATGCGCGGGTGCAGCCGGCCGCCATCGGCGGCGCCGATCGCCACCAGCACCTCATCGGCGCCGGGCGCATCGGTGATGGTGATGTCGGCGGTGATGAAATGCGACCGGGCGCCGGTGATCGATTTGTGCGTCATCGGCACGGTCACGGAAATGCCGGCCGGCCCGCGGGTGTTGCTGAAGTTCAGGTAGGTGGTGCCGCCGACGGCGTCGCGGAACACATTGCCGAAGCGCAGCGTGTGGATCAGGGCCGAGGCGTGCTCGACCTCTCCGTTCAGCCCGACCACCGCGGCCTTGCCATAGGCCTCGATCCGGTCGGCCGGGATCAGCTCGAGCAGCCGCCCGACCAGGGCATCGGCCAGCGGCGGCGCCAGCGCCAGCACCTCCGGCCGCAGGTCCTCGACGAAGCCGCGACCGGCCCAGGGGTTGCGCAGCACGGCAGCGACCACGGCCATCGTCACCGGCCGGGCGCCGGCCTTGCCGCCCTCGATGAAGGTCTGTTCGACATGGGCGGCGATCTTGCGGATCTCGAGCGTCATGGCTTGGTCTCGTGTGGCTGTGGGGATCTGCCGGTGTGGCGCGACCGGACGGTAGGCAGCGGCTTTCGGAACGTCTTCCTACGAACCGGAGGAAAGGTCCGCTGAAATCCCCACCATCAGGGGGTAGAGTGCGGGTGCAGCCCCGCGCGAGACTTGCCACACCGGCCCCTGACATGAGCCACCTGCCCTTGGACCACCGATCGCTGCTGCGTGCGCTTCGCGATGCCGCGAGCCTGATCAACTCGAGCGGCGATCTCGGCACGATGCTGCACCACCTGATCTATTCCGCCTGCCATCACGCGATGTGGTCGATGGGTGCGGTGATGTGCATCGATCAGGAGAACGGCTACGGCCATGTCGTGGCCCGCCACGATCCGACGCTGATCGCCAATGTGCTGGAGAACCGCTGGGCCCTGGCCACCAGCCCGTCGCTGATCGCCCTGACCCGCAATGAGCCGGTGGTAATCGCCGACGCCTTCGCGTCCGAGGAATTCCCGGCCTATCGGCTGGAGGCGCATCAGCGCGGCTACCGCACCGTCGTCGTGCTGCCGATGGGCTGCCGCGACGCCGAGGGCCGCGCCATGGTGCTGACCGTGCAGTCCCGCAGCGTGGTCGAGGTGACGGAAGACGACCTCGCCTTCCTCGGCACCATCGTCCATCTCGGCGCCATCGCCGTCGACAAGGCGCACCGGCTGCGGGCCGAGCATCTCTCGGGCGAGCGGCTGCAGAGCGTGCTGGCGGTCAACGCATCGCTGATGGAACAGGTGCTGGCCGACGGGTCGGTCGCCTCGGCCGCGGCGATGATCGGCGAGGTGTTCCCCAACCCGATCGCGGTGATCGACCTGACCGCCAACCTGATCGTCGCCGGCCGGTCGCCGCGGCCCGAGACGCTGGACGACGAGGCCTGGCAGCTTGCCGCCCGCACCACGCTCAGCCGGGCGCTGGTGAAGGCGGCCCGGGCGGCGGTGGACATGCCGCGCGAGGAGGCCTGGGACCTGCTGCTCGACCACGGCGCCGGGCGGTTCAAGGTGGCGGCGCTGATCGAGCCGCTGATCATCGACCGCGAGGCGGTGGGCGCCCTGATGGTGTTCCCGCGATCGACCGATTTCGGCGATCTCGATCACCTGCTGCTCGACAGCGCCAAATTCGCGCTCAGCGTCCAGATGATGCGCAGCTTCATCCGCTTCCGCGCGGAATCGCAGACCCTGACCGACCTGTTCTCCGAGATCGTCGAGGAGCGCTGGCGCGACGCCGCCGACATCTCGGCACGGGCGCTACGGCTGGGCTTCGACCTGGCGGTGCCGGCACGGCTGATCGCCATCGGCCTGCCCACGGGCAGCCGGACCGGGACCACGGCGGGGATCGAGCTGCATCGCTCGATGACCCGCATCGCCCAGGAGCAACACCCGCAGTCCAGCGCCGTCGCCTTCGACGATCTGATCGTCTGCCGCCTGCCCACCGATCGCCAATCCACCGATGGCGGCGACGGCGAGGAGGCGGCGCGCAAGCTGATGCGCCGGATCGTCGAGGAGGCGAAGCGGATCCTGGACGAGATCCCGATCGTCGTGGTCAGCAAGGTCTGCGGCGGCCTGGCCGACTATCCCGCCGCCTGGGAGCAGTGCCGGCGCATGATCCTGCTGGCGCGCCGGTTCAAGCGCCGCGGCCTGCTGACCGCCCAGGATTTCGGCCCCTTCCCGGTGCTGCTGTCGGCGGCCGACACCGATGAGGTGAAAAGCTTCGTCGACGGCGCGATCGGCGCCGTGGCGCGGCACGACCGGAAGCACGGCACGGCCTATATCGAGACGCTGGCCCAGTTCCTGGACCAGGGCTGCCGCACCCAGGCCTGTGCCGATGCGATGGGGCTGCACGTCACCACGCTGCGTTATCGCCTGACGCGGATGCACGATCTGTTCGGCATCGAGATCGACACGCCGGAGCGGCGGTTCTCGCTCGAACTCGCCATCCGCCTGAACAAGATGGTGCAGGAGCGCGGCCCGGCGGATTGAGACCAGCCGCTTGCTCCGGGGAATAGGAGCATTCCGCCACCGCTTCCTCCCGACTGACGGAAGATCGCCCCGTCCCCAGGCCATAGCCTTCCTCGAAATCGAGGAGGCTTCACGGATGTCAGTCCCAGCGGAAAACGGTCATAGCCCGATCGACGCGGTCGAGCTGCGTCGCGCCTTCGGGACCTTCGTGACCGGGGTGACGGTCATCACCACCTGGGATGCCGAGGGCCAGCCGCGCGGCATGACGGCAAATTCCTTCACCTCGGTGTCGCTCGACCCGCCGCTGCTGCTGGTCTGCGTCAGCCGCAACGCGTCGAGCTTCCCGGCCTTCAACGCCTCCCCCGCCTTCGCCGTCAATCTGCTGCATGAGGCGCAGACCGACGTGTCGTCGCTGTTCGCGTCCAAGTCGCCGGACAAGTTCGGCGCGGTGTCGCACGACACGATCCACACCGGCGCCCCGGTGCTGACCGACTGCATGACCTGGTTCGACTGCAGCGTGCACGACCGGGTCGAGGCCGGCGACCATGTCGTGCTGATCGGGCGGGTGCAGGCCTTCGGCACCAGCGCGTCGGCCCCGCTCGGCTTCTGCCGGGGCCGCTACGCCGCGGTCAAGAATCCGCTGCCGGCCGACTGGTCGCCGTCGCACCGGATGGTGGTCGGCTACCTCATCGAGGATGACGGCCGCATCCTGCTGCGCGCCGATGGCCGCGGCGGCTGGGCCCTGCCGACGGCACGCCACCGCCGGGCCGACAATGTCGTCGACCTCGACGATTTCGGCACCCTGGCCCTGCGCGCCGACGCCACCTTCCTCTATTCGGTGTTCGACGTCGGCGTCAGCGACCCCGGCTACATCATCTATCGCGGCCGGATCGAGGGCAGCTTGCCCGCGGCGCTGCCCCCGGACCTCAGGTTCTTCGCGGCCGAGGACATCCCGTTCGACCTGATCCCGATCCGCGAGATCCGGTCGATGCTGCGACGTTATCTGCGCGAACGCAGCGCCGACCGCTTCGGCATCTACATCGACTCCGGCGATGGCGGCCGGGTGGCCATGATCGATGGCGACACCCGCCCCTGGCAGGCCAGCGACACAGCCGCGCAGCCGTAATCCCCCTTCCATCCTGCCCCCTTTCATCCAGACCGGCGAGATCGAGATGACCCAAACTGTGCAGACCATCGAAGGATCGCGGCTGGGCCTGTTCATCGGCGGCCGAACCGTCGCCCCGCAATCCGGCCGGTACCTGCCGAGCTGCGACCCGACCACCGGTGAGGCCTGGTACGAAGCCGCCGATGCCGGCGCCGAGGATGTCGATGCCGCCGTCCGGGCCGCCCAGGCCGCCTTCGTCGACCCGGCCTGGCGCCGCATGACCCAGACCGACCGCGGCCGGCTGGTGCGCCGGCTGGCGGAGCTGCTGCTGGAGCATGCCGACGACCTGGCGCGGATCGAGATGCGCGACAACGGCAAGCTGCTGCGAGAGATGCTGGCCCAGCTGCGCGCCATGCCCGACGCCTACCAGTATTTCGCCGGACTGGCCGACAAGCTGCAGGGCGACACCATTCCGGTGAACAAGCTGGATATGCTGAACATCACGCTGCGCGAGCCGATCGGCGTGGTCGGCATGATCACGCCGTGGAATTCGCCGCTGATGCTGCTGACCGGCACGCTGGCGCCGTGCCTGGCCATCGGCAACACCGTGGTGATCAAGCCGTCGGAGCACACCTCGGCCTCCACCCTGGCCCTGGCCGAGATCATCATGGAAGCCGGCTTTCCGGCCGGCGTGGTCAATGTCGTGACCGGCAACGGCCACACCGCGGGCGAGGCGTTGACCCGGCATCCCGGCCTGGCCAAGATCGTGTTCACCGGCAGCACCGCGACCGGCCAGCGCATCGCCGCCAACGCCGCCGCCCAACTGGTGCCGTGCCAGATGGAGCTGGGGGGCAAGTCGCCGCATGTCGTGTTCGGCGATGTCGATCTCGACCGGGCCGTGAACGGCGTCGTCGCCGGCGTGTTCGCCGCGGCGGGCCAGACCTGCATCGCCGGCTCGCGCTGCTTCGTCGAGGCCGGGGTCTACGACCGGTTCCTGGAGGCGCTGGTGGAGCGGACCCGCAAGATCCGCATCGGCCATCCCGAGCATGAGGATACCGAGATCGGCCCGCTGGCCCTGGCGGCGCAGCTGGACAAGGTCGAGACCTATGTCGGTACCGGCGTGGCCGATGGCGCCCGGCTGGCTGTCGGCGGCCGCCGGCCGCAGCGCGATGACCTGGCCCAAGGCTGGTACTACGAGCCGACGGTGCTGGCCGAGGCCCGCAACGACATGCGCTTCATGCGCGACGAGATCTTCGGCCCGGTGGTCGGCGTCACGCCGTTCCACGACGAGGACGAGCTGATCGGCCTGGCCAACGACACCCGCTACGGCCTGGCCGCCGGCATCTGGACCCAGAACATCGACCGCGCCCTGCGCTTTGCCCGCAACGTCGATGCCGGGACGGTGTGGATCAACACCTACCGCTCCGCCGCCTACATGTCGCCGAATGGCGGCTTCAAGGAAAGCGGCTACGGCCGCCGCGGCGGCTTCGAGGTGATGCGGGAGTTCTCGCGCCTGAAGAACGTCGTCATCGACCATTCCGGCGCGACCCAGGACCCGTTCGTCATCCGCCTGCGCTGACCGGCGCCAACAGTTTCCGACATGGGGAGAGCGACCCGATGAAATTCGCCGTTTCGATCAATATGGAGCGCTTCAGCCCAGCGCGGGACATGCAGACCGTCATGGCCGAGACGCTGGAGCTGGTGAAGATGGCCGATGCCGGCGGGTTCGAGACCGTGTGGACGGCCGAGCACCACACCATCGAATGCACCATCGCGCCGAACCCGTTCACCACGCTGGCCTGGTACGGCCACCACACCGACCAGATCCGACTGGGCACGGCCACCCTGGTCGCGCCCTACTGGGACCCGATCCGCCTGGCCGGCGAGGCGGCGCTGTGCGACCAGCTGACCGGCGGCCGGCTGGAATTCGGCATCGCCCGCGGCTCGTACCAGTACGAGTTCGACCGCATGGCCGGCGGCATGATCCAGCAGGAGGGCGTGGCCTACCTCAAGGAGATCGTGCCGGCGGTGAAGGCGCTGTGGGCCGGCGACTATGCCCATGAGGGCAAGTACTGGAAGTTCCCGCTGGCGACGTCGGTGCCGAAGCCGCTGCAGAAGGGCCATCCGCCGATCTGGGTCGCCGCCCGAGACCCCGGCACCTTCGACTGGGCGATCGGCATCGGCGCCAACATCCTGTCGACGCCGCTGTCCGCGCCGGCGGCGGAGATCGCGGTGCTGGGCGACAAGTTCGCCAAGGCCGTCGCCGACCATCCGGAGGTGCCGCGGCCGCGCTTCATGATGCAGCGCCGGACCTGCGTCTATGACCGGCCGGAGGACTGGGAGGTGCCGGTCCGCCACAGCGTCGATTACGGCCGCTATTTCGAGAACCTGTTCCAGAATGTCGGCACCGTGACCAACGGCTTCCCCGAGGCGGTGCCGTTCGAGGTCGTGGCCAACCGGTCGAACTACAATCCGGAAAGCGTGCGCGAGAACCTGATGTTCGGCACGCCGGACGAGGTGATCGAGAAGCTGCTGCCCTATGAGGCGGCCGGCGTCGACCAGTACTGCCTGGGCCTGTCCTTCAACCTGCCCTTCGAGCTGCAGAAGAAGACCCTGGCGCTGTTCAGCCGCGAAGTCATGCCGGTCTTCGCCGAACGGGCGCGGTCGCGCGCGGCGGATGCGGCCAAGCTGGCCATGGCGGGCTGAGGGATGCCCGGCTTGCAGCGGCTGGAAGCGTGGGGCGTGGCGCTGAACTATCGGGTCGACGGCACCGGCCCCCGCGCCCTGGTCTGCGTCCATGGCGTGGGGTCGTATCTTGAGGCCTGGGACGGCGTCGTCGCCGCCCTGGCCGGCGAGTTCCGCATCCTGCGCTTCGACCTGCGTGGGCATGGGCTGTCGGAGCGGGTGACGGGGCGCTACGAGATCGATGATTTCGTCGGTGACCTCCTGGGGCTGGCGGATCGCGAGGGCTTCGGCCGCTTCGACCTCGCCGGCTTCTCGCTCGGCGGGCTGGTGGCCCAGCGCACCGCGCTGACCCATGGCGACCGAGTGCGGCGCCTGGTGCTGCTGAGCACTGTCGCCGGGCGGACCGAGGCCGAGCGCGAGCGGGTGCGCGACCGCCTGGCGGCGCTGGAGCGCGGCGAGGCCGGGTCGCATTACGACGCCTCGCTCGGGCGCTGGCTGACCGAAGCGTTCCAGGCGGCCCATCCGGAGCTGATCCACCGCCTGCGCGAACGCAACGCCGCCAATGATCCGGCCTGCTACGCCGCCGCCTACCGGGTGCTGGCCGAGACCGACCTCGGCAACGAGCTGCACCGCATCCGCCAGCCGACGCTGGTCGCGACCGGCGCTGACGACCAGGGGTCGAACCCACGGATGGCGCAGCTCATGCACGAGCGCATCGCCGGGTCGCGCTTGGCCATCCTGCCCGGCCTGCGGCACTCGATCCTGGTCGAGGCGCCGGACCTGGTCGCCGGGCTGATGCGTGACTTCCTGCTTCCCGTCGATGATGAGGCTTCCCATGGATGAACCGCTCCGGGCCCGCGGCGAAACCGTCCGCCGCACCGTGCTCGGCGATGCCTATGTCGACCGCGCCCTGGAGAATGCCGACGATTTCTCGCGGCCATTCCAGGATGTGCTGAACGAGTATTGCTGGGGCCAGTGCTGGACCAATGACGACCTGGACCTGCGCCAGCGCAGCCTGCTGAATCTCGGCATGCTCGCGGCGCTGGGCCGGATGCATGAATTCCAGGTGCATTTCCGCGGCGCCATCCGCAACGGGCTGAGCGACGCCGAGCTGCGGGCGGCGCTGATCCAGATCGCGGTCTATTGCGGCGTGCCGGCCGGCGTCGAATGCTTCCGCATCGCCAAGGCGGTCCGCACCGAGATGGCGGCGGAGGCGGCATCGTGATCGTCGAGGAACGGATCTACCGGGTGAAGGCCGGCAAGCTGTCCCGCTACCTGCAGCTGGTGCGCGAGGAGGGCCTGGCGATCCAGCAGCCGATCCTCGGCAACCTGATCGGCTATTTCCACACCGATATCGGTCCGCTGAACCAGATCGTGCATTTGTGGGGTTATGCCGATTTGAACGACCGGGCCGAACGACGCAACCGCCTGGCCGCCGACCCGGCCTGGCAGGCCTTCCTGCTGAAGCTGACCGAGACGCTGGACACGCTGGAGAACCGCATCCTCATCCCAACGGATTTCTCGCCCCTGCGATGAAGGGTGTGCCGTCGACGGCTTTGCTATTGTTCATAGGAGGTCCCGTGGGCCCCTTCCCCCGCAACGCCGGAAGACGCGAGGCCGGAAACCGGCCCCAATACCCTGGGGCCAAAGAAGGATGGCTGGCGCGGTGGCGACCGGACATCACACAGACAGGGTGGTGACAGTGACGGATCGAATTCGGGTCGAGCACCTGTACAAGGTCTTTTCCGACGCGCCCAAACCGGCCCTGCAACGGCTGGCCGCCGGCGCGACGAAGGAACAGGTCCTGGCGGAAACCGGGCAGGTCGTCGGCCTGAACGACGTATCGCTGTCGGTGCCGGCCGGGGCGATCTACATGATCATGGGGCTGTCCGGCTCCGGCAAATCCACCCTCGCCCGCTGCATCAACCGGCTGATCGAGCCGACCGCCGGCCGCATCCTGCTGGACGGCGACGACGTCGTCGCGGCCGACGCCGCGCATCTGCGTGACATCCGCCGCACCCGCGTGTCGATGGTGTTCCAGCACTTCGCCCTGCTGCCGAACAAGACCGTGTTCGAGAATGTCGAATTCGGCCTCAAGCTGCGCGGCATCTCCGCCCGCGAGCGGCGGAAGAAGGCGGAAGAGATCCTGGCCGTGGTCGGCCTGGCGCGCTGG
>NZ_JBYRFX010000376.1:0-4938 GCF_057815775.1 Inquilinus sp. | reverse complement strand
CGGCGAACCGGGGGCGGGCAAGACCACGCTCACCCTGGCCCTCGTCCATGCCGGGTTCGGCTATGGCGGCGATGATATCGCGTTGCTGATGCCGCAGGGGCAGGTGGCGGGGGTCCCGTTCGCCGCTTCGGTCAAGGCGGGGGCCTGGCCGCTGCTGTCCCGCTTCCGGCCCGACCTGCAGGATCTGCCGATCTTCCGGCGCACCGACGGCCAGGATGTCCGCTATCTCCCGCCCGACGCGCCGGCCACGGACCCGCAGCCGCTCGGCTGGGTGGTGCTACTGCGCCGCCAGCCCGGCGGTCCGGCCCAGCTGACCCATCTCGACCGCATCGATGCGATGCGGGCTGTGCTGGTCGAAGCGACGGCCCCGGGGCAGCGGCTGTCCGCCTCGGCCTTCGGCCTGTTGGCCCACGCCATGGCCGGGGCCGAATGCCATGCCCTGACCTACGCCCGTCTCGACGACGCCGTGAGCGAGTTGCGCCGGGCATGCGTGTGAACGCCAGGCCCGTGGGCGCGTTGATCGCCGCCCTTCGCGGCCTGCCGCTCGGCGTGGCCGACTGGTTTCCGGTGGTCGAGACCGCCAATCGCAGCTGGCTGACGCCGGCGCTGTTCGTCGCCCTGCGCGATGCCGGCCGGCTGGCGGACCTGCCGGACGAGACTCGCGAGTATCTCGCCTTCATCCATGACCGCAACCGGCAGCGCAACCTCCTGCTGCAAAGCCAGCTGGTCGAGGCAGTTGGCGCGCTGAACCGGGCCGGCATCCAGCCGATCCTGCTTAAGGGCGCCGGGATCCTGTTCTCCACGCCCGACGAGGCGCTCGGCGCCCGGATGATGAGCGACCTCGACCTGCTGGTGGAGGAGGCGGAGAGGCCGGCCGCGGACGCCGTCCTCGCCTCGCTCGGTTATCTCAGTGCGGCGGGCCAGCATGGCGTCTGGCGGCCGCAGGATGCCGGGGTGCTGGAGCTGCACGGCACCGGCGGCGGCGGCCTCTATGGCCCGTCGATCCTGGCCGCGGCGCAGTTCGCGGTCATCAGCCACGGCGCCGCCCGGGCCCGGCTGCCGTCACCGACCTTCCGGGCACTGCACCTGATCCTGCACGACCAGATCAAGGAGGGGGATTACTGGCGCGGCAGCGTCGACCTGCGCCACCTCCACGACCTGGCTGGGCTCGCGGCCCTGCCGCAGGGAGTCGACTGGGCGCATCTCGATGCGATCCTGACGGGCCGGCTGCGCCGCAACGCCTTCGAAACCCAGCTGCTGACCCTGCGCGAACTGTTCGGGACGCCGATCCCCGAATCGATCGGCCGGCGCCTCGTGCCCAGGGCCCAGCACTGGCGGCGGATGGTCCAGATGAAGCATCCACGCTTGGCCGCGCCGCTGCGCCTTGCCGGCGCCATGGCCTGGCTCGGCCGGCGCATCGGAACCGACGACCGGCCGCGGTTCACGGTCCTGGACTTCGCGCCGCGCGCAATCCGCAAGCTGCGGCAGGGTCGCCGAAGGGCGGCAGAGGCGCTGATGGGCGTCCATCTCGGGCCCAAGCTCTAGCCGGCATGCCTCAAAAGGTCGGCGGCGTGATCGCCCAGATCACCCGGGTCTCATCGGGACCCGGGTTGCGGTAACGGTGCGGCCGGGTGCTGGCCAGGGCGAAGCTGTCGCCGGCGCCGAGGGTGTAGAACTTCTCGTCGACCCACAGCTCCAGGGCGCCGGACAGGATGAAGCCGGCCTCCTCGCCGTCATGGGTGTAGCTGTCCGGGCTGCCGGCGCCCGGCTGGATGGTGCACAGCAGCAGCTCCAGCTGGCCGTCCAGGTTCGGCACCAGCAGCTCGTCGGTCAGGCCCAGCCGGCCCATCTGCAGCACCTTGCGCCGGCCGGCGCGGACCACGACGCTGTCCTCCTCGTCCCGCGGCTCCTGCATGCGGAAAAACCAGCCGATGGTCACGCCCATGGCGCTGCTGATCAGCTGCAGCTGGCGGATGGTCGGCGTCGACAGCCCGCGCTCGACCTGCGAGAGGTGGCCGACCGACAGGCCGGTGGCGGCGGCCAGCCGGGTCAGGGTCAGGCCGCGCTGCTGCCGCAGCTCGCGGATCTGCGGCCCCAGCGTGTCGACCGGGTCCTCCGCCAGCAGGGCGTCGCCCTCCGCCCCCTGCAGCTCCGGCTCGGAATGTTCGCCTTCGGTCATCGTCCTACCTTCATGCCGCCGGGCCTCACGCCCGCCTGGCCTTGACGTCCCGCAGGATCTCGCGCGCCGCATTGTGGCCGGGGATGCCGGAGACGCCGCCGCCCGGATGCATCGACGACCCGCAGATGTAAAGCCCCCGGAACGGCGTGCGGTAGTCGGCATAGCCTGAGACCGGGCGCTGGAAGAACAGCTGGTCGGTCGACAGCTCGCCGTGGAAGATGTGGCCCTGGGGCAGGGCGACGATGCGTTCGATGTCCGGCGCCACCAGCAGCTGGGCCTCGATCACGTCGCTGGAGAAGCCGGGGGCGTATTCCTCGATCGTGTCGAACACGGTCTTGCGGAACTTGTCCTTCTCCGTCGCCCAGTCGCCACCCTTCAGCGTATAGGGGGCGTGGCCGCCGAACAGGTTGACGACATGCTTGCCCGGCGGCGCCAGGGTGTCGTCGACGATGGTCGGCACCACGGGGGTCAGGAACGGCCGGCTGGAATACCAGCCGTATTTGGCGTCGTCATAGGCCCGTTCGAGGTAGTCGATGTCGGGCGCGATGTGCATGTAGGTGGGATAGCTGAAATTGCCCAGGCCCCCCTCGGCCCGCACCTTGTCCAGGATGCGGTATTGCGGCGGTCGCTCGCAGGCGATGTTCATCTTGAAGGCGGTGGAGAAGCTGCGATAGCCGCGGATCTCGCGCAGCACTTCGGCCGGCAGGTGCGCCTCGCCGATCATGTCGAGATACAGCGTCTTGGCGCTGGCGTTGGAGACGATGACCCGGGCCGAATAGGTGTCGCCCTTGGTCGTGGTCACGGATGTGGCTCGGTCGCCGGTCAGCCGCACCGCCGCGATCTCGGCCTCGGTGACATGGTCGACGCCGATGGTGCGGCCGTAGGAGGCGAGGGCCTGGGTGATGGCGCCCATGCCGCCCTTGATGAAGCCCCAGCCACCGGCGCCCTCATGCTCGCCCATGATGTGGTGCATGATGACGTAGGCCGACCCCGGGGTCTTCGGCCCGGCGAAGGTGCCGATCGAGGCGTAATAGGCCAGGACCGCCATCACCCGGTCGTCCTCGAACCATTCGCGCAGGAAGTCGTAGGCGCTCATGCTCAGCATGTCGGCGATGCGGTACATCTTCCGGCCGATCTTGCGGTGCCGCCACAGCATCGAGGCGCCGTCGCGGAAGCCGCGCCAGTCGCGCTTGGCCGGGTCGACCGGTGTTTCCCACAGCAGCTTGCGCACCACCTGCGCCGCTTCCTGCAGATAGCGGTCGAACTCCGGATAGATCGCGGCGTCCTTCTTCGAGAACTTGGCGAAGCTGGCCTGGGTCTTGGCCATGTCGTCGGAGAACACGATGTAGTCGTCGCCGCCGACCGGCGAGACCATGTCGGAACAGGGCAGCACCTCCAGCCCATGCTTCTTCAACTCGAAGTCGCGGATGATGCGCGGGTGCAGCAGGCTCATCAGGTAGGAGAAGATCGAGGCGCGGAAGCCCGGCGCGATCTCCTCGGTCACCGCGGCGCCGCCCAGCACCTTGCGGCGTTCCAGCACCAGCACCTTCAGGCCGGACCGGGCGAGGTAGTTGGCGCAGACCAGGCCGTTGTGGCCGGCGCCGATGATGATGGCGTCGTAGCGCTTGGCGGTCGTGGAGCTGCCCTGCGGGATCGAGGTCGTGGTCATGGTGCGATCGGTCTTTCCGGAAAGGCTATTCGGCGGCGGCGCGGTGGCGCGGGGCGGGGGTGTCCATGCCGCGGCGGACCATGTCCTGGAAGCCGAGCACGGCGTGCTCGTGCTTCGGCGACAGCGGGCCGCGCTGGTAGATCCCGGCGTTCAGGTTGCGCTGCACCCCGGTGATGATGTCGAGGTCCTCGCTGACGATCTGGGCCGACCAGGCGATCGACTGGCGGTTCTCCTCCGCCTTCCCGGGCGAGACATCGGTGAAGAAGTACCAGTTGATGTGGCGCAGGCGGCCGGGGCCCAGCGGTTCGATCGTGGCGATCGAACTGCCCCAGTCGTAGAGATTCAGCATCAGGAACGGGAAGCGGTAGAAATAGACGCCGCGGGTCAGCCCGCCGTCGCGCTTCGGCGCGTGCAGGTGGAACATGCCGGCATCGCCGTGCACGTCGATGCTGTAGCGGTCCATGTCCAGCGACGCGCACAGGCCGGGATGCATGGTCCGGCAGTGGTAGCATTCCAGGTAGTTCTCGCCATAGGCCTTCCAGTCGACCTCGCAGTCGCGGTTCTTCTCGGCGAACCAGTGCTGCTGTTCCAGCGGATAGTCGGCGGCCAGGGCGTCGATCGGCCCGAGCCATTGGCGCAGGCTTTCGCCCTCGCGCTCGATCCGCAGGAACACCAGGCCGCGCCATTCCTCCGCGGCGATGCCGAACAGACCCCATTCCGCCGGATCGAAGGCGGCGGCCGAGCCGAAATCGGGGTTCCGCTTCAACTGGCCGTCCAGCGTGTAGCTCCAGCTGTGATAGGGGCAGACCACCAGCCGCGGGCACTGGCCCTCCGGCTTGGTCAGCAGCTGGGCGCCGCGGTGGCGGCAGACATTGTGGAAGGCGCGGACCTGCCCGTCCTCGCCGCGGATGGCGAAGACGGGATAGCCGGCGACGGTGCCGGTGACGTAGTCGCCGGGCGCCTGCAGCCGACCCGACCAGGTGAACAGCATCCAGTTGCGGGCGAAGATGCGCGTGCGCTCCTGCTCGTAGCGCTCGGGGTCGCGGTACCAGGCTGCCGGCAGGGTCCAGGTGAAGCCTTCCGGCGCCGT
>NZ_JBYRFX010000375.1:0-3042 GCF_057815775.1 Inquilinus sp. | reverse complement strand
GGCTGCGGCAAAGGCCGGCACGCCGGGGGTGATGGTGTAGGGGATGCCAAGCGCCTTCAGCCGGCGGATCTGCTCGGCGATCGCGCCATACAGCGACGGGTCGCCGGAATGCACCCGGGCGACGTCCTGGCCCGCGGCATGGGCGGCCTCGATCTCGGCCATGATCTGGTCGAGATGCAGCGGCGCGGTGTCGACCACCCGGGCCTCCGCCGGCGCATGCGCCACCACCGCCTCCGGCACCAACGAGCCGGCATAGAGGCAGACCGGGCAGCGGGCGATCAGGTCGCGGCCCCGCAGGGTCAACAGGTCCGGGTCGCCGGGGCCGGCGCCGATGAAATGCACGGTCATGCCCGCTGCGCCTCCGGCTTGTCGCCGTAGCCGCGCGGCGTGTAGACGCGCGGGGTGCCGTCGCCGAGCAGCAGCGCCCGGCTTTCCGAGGACCCGACCAGCACCAGGGTCAGCATGTCGACCATGTCGACCGTCAGCTCGCCCAGCGTGGTGACCACGAGGGTCTCGCCCTCGCGGCCGAGATTGCGGCCCAGCACCACCGGCGTCGCCGCCGGGCGATGGGCCAGCAGGATCTCGCGGGCGCGGGCCAGCTGGCTGCGCCGCCGCTGCGACACCGGGTTGTAGAAGGCGACGACGAAATCGCCCTGCCCCGCCGCTGCGATCCGCTTTTCGATCGCCGGCCAGGGCGTCATCAGGTCGGACAGTGAGATGGTGCAGAAATCATGGCCCAGCGGCGCGCCGATCCGGGCCGCCGCCGCCTGCATCGCCGAGATGCCGGGCACGGTGGTGATCTCGACCCGGCGCCAATCCGGCCGGCCGCCGCGCTCGACCAGCTCCCACAGCAAACTGCCCATGGCGTAGATGCCGGCGTCGCCGGAGCAGATCAGGGCGACATCCCGCCCCTCGGCCGCCAGGTCGAGCGCCGCGCGGACCCGCAGTTCCTCCTCGCCCAGCTTGTAGTCGTGCCGGACCTTGCCGGCCGCGGCCGGGCCGAGCAGGTCGATATAGAGGCTGTAGCCGACGAGATCGGTGGCCCGGGCGATCATCCGGTCGGCCTCCGGCGCGCGCCAGTCGGCGCGGCCCGGCCCCATGCCGATCAGCGCCAGCGTACCGCGGCGCCAGCCGATGCGGTCCGGGTCGAGTATTTCGGGCGCCTCGGCCACGGCGCAGGTGGCGCGGCGCGACTTGTGCTTCGGGACCACCAACTGCCCGCCCTCGCCGGCCGCGGCCAGCGCCGCCGCCTCGGCCACGCCATGGCAGCCGATCTCGCGGAACACCACCTCGGACGGGTTGGCCAGGCGCGGCGTCTCCGCCTCCAGCCGCACCGGATCGAAGACCCGCACCGGCAGGCCCAGCACCCGCGCTGCCGCCTGCAGCCCGGCCTCGTCGGCCTTGAGGTCGACCGTGACCAGCGCCGCCACCGCCTCCAGGGCCAGCCCGGCCTCGGCCAGGGTGTCGCGGATCAGCGCTTCGATCTCCGCCGCCTCGGTCCCGCGCTCGCAGCCGACGCCGACCGCCATCATCGCCGGATGGAACACCAGCCGGTCGGGATCCGCCGGAAGCGTGCGAATTCCGGCCACGATCGTCTTGCGCGCCGTCGGGTCCAGCGGCAGGCCGGCCCCGGCCAGCCAAGGCAAGTCGTCCTCGAACCACACGGTCTCGCCGCTCAGAAGATCGGCCATGAAGCCTTTGTAATCGCTGGCTTCCGATAGCCGCCATCCGGCCGGTGGATCGTCCAGCGCGACGCCGAAGCGCAGATCGCCGGCGGTGGTGATCGCCGGGGCGATGCCCATAGCCTGCGCCACCTGCCGCGCCATGTCGTTGGCGCCGTGATGGCCGCCCAGCAGCGGCACCACGGCGCTGCCATCCTCCGCCACCGCCAGCACCGGCGGCTCGGTGCGCTTGTCGGTCAACAGCGGCGCCAGGATGCGGATCAACGCCCCGGCGGCGCAAAGGCCAATGATCGGCTCACCCGCCTGGAACAGGGTGCGCAGATGGTCGGCCAGCTTGTCGAAGGCGACATCCGCGCCGGTGACGCGGCAGGCGGGTGCGTGGATCGCAGCATCGGGCAGCAACGGCTTGAGGCGTCGGGCGATTTCGAGTCCGCCTGAGGTCAGGGTGATCAGCGCCGTCATCGCCACGCCGCCCCGCGCCGATGTGCCAGGATCATCGAGAAATAGGGCACGGTGTCGGGGTCGACCTCGGCCATTGGCAACACCCGCTGATGACCGAGCGTCGCCCGTTCGACGTAATGTGCGTGCGCAAGCAATCCAGTTTCTTCAAGCAATTGTGAGATCTTTTTAAAGTGACGCCCGAGCTTCATGATCGCCACGGCTTCGGCGGCTTGCAGCCGCGGCCGCAGCTCTTCCGCCGGCAGCGGCGCCGGCAGAACCGTCAACACGTCGTTGCGGGCGGCCAGCGGCAGGCCGATGGCGGCGGCGCAGGCGGTGAGCGAGGAGACGCCGGGCACCACCTCGACCCGATGGCGCTCCGCCAGCCGGCCGAACAGGTACATGAACGACCCGTAGAAGAACGGGTCGCCCTCGCACAGCACCGCGACGTCGCGCCCGGACTCGAGATGGCCGCCGATCTCGATCGCCGCAGCATCGTACACCGCCTGGGCTGGCGCCGGATCGACCCGCATCGGCACGCGGATGGCGATCTCGAGCTGCCCGCCCGGCAGATGCGGCGCCACGATCGCGCGGGCGAAACTGTCGCCGACATCCGGCGCCGGATAAGCCACCACCGGCGCCGCGCGCAGCAGCCGCAGTGCCTTCAGCGTGACCAGCTCCGGATCGCCCGGGCCGACGCCGAGGCCATAGAGGGTGCCGGTCATGCCGCCCCCCAGGGCTTCATGGCCGCCCATTGCGTCACCGGCATCAGCGGGCGCCAGCCGTGGAAGCCGCCGATCGGCTTGGCGCGCGACACGGCGATGCGGGTCAGGCTGCCGCCGAGCCGGGCGTGATGGCCGACCACCGCGGCCTCGCCCTCCGCCGTCACCACATTGGCGACGAGACGGCCGCCCGACGGCAG
>NZ_JBYRFX010000374.1:0-6733 GCF_057815775.1 Inquilinus sp. | reverse complement strand
ATCCAGCGCCTCGCAGCGGGTCGCCTCCATCACCTCCATCTGGATCTCGGCCGCCCGGGCCAGCAGACGCAGATGCCGCGCCGCCCGCTCCTCCTGCGGAGCGGCCGGGGCCTCTGTCTGATGGGATTGCGCCTTGTCCATAGAACATATCATGAACAAGAATCGGAGCTAACTCAACTGCACATTGAGGTCACCGTCGGAGTCCCGCCATGAGCAGATCGAGCAGTCGGCCCACCTGATCGGAGTCCGTCGATGCTGTGGCAGCCAGCACCATGGCGGCGAGGCCAAGTGTAACATCGTCGGGGTCCACGTCGTTTCTGAGCGACCCGTCGAGTGCTCCGGCACCGATGAATTTGGCGACCGTCAGGGTAATCCTGGTGCGTATTTCCGAGACGGCGCTCGTACGCGGTGCGAGCGCGATCCGCAGGGCACCGTGCATGGCATGCTTCGTGGCGACGAAGCGGGCATAGCGGTCCATCCACAGACGCATCGCCTCGAAACCGCGATGGGCTTCGAGCAAGGTGTCAGCTTCCGCCTCCAAGGCATCCAATTCCAGCCGATACACGGCCTCAACAAGCATCTCTCGCGTTGCAAAATGGCGATAGAGCGTGCCGATGCCAACGCCGGCCGCCTTGGCGATTGCGTCCAGTGTCACTGTGCCATCGCCGGCCGCAAACAGGGCCCGGGCTTCCACGATGAGACGCTCACGATTTTTTGCCGCATCGACGCGGCGCGGACCGGACATTGACAAGCGGAGGATACTCCGTTTACCTAGGCTTTATCCGGAGGATCCTCCGGTTCATGCATGCCTATCATGGAAGAACGTTCATGTCCTCATCAGACGTGCGCCCGGCTGCACGCGCAGGCACCTACCGACTTGGGTCCGCCCTGGTCGCCCGGATGGGTTATGGCGCGATGCAATTGCGGCGATGTGGCAACGAACCTGCCCGAGCCGTAGCGCTGCTGGAGCGGGCCATCGATCTCGGTGTCGATCATATCGATACAGCGCAATTCTATGAGAACGGCTTCGTCAATGCGATGATCGGCAAGGTGCTCGGCCGTCGCGACGGTCTCACCGTTGCGAGCAAGGTCGGCGCCGATCCCAATCCCGGCGGCAAGATCCCGCTCAAGCTCGCGCAACGGCCTGAGCAGCTTCGTGCGAGCGTCGAGGACAATCTGCGCAGCCTCGGCGTCGACCATATTCCGGTGGTCAACTTGCGGCGCCTGGATGTCGGGCCCGGGCTCAGACCCGAAGGCGATCAGATCGTCGATCTCGACGACCAGCTGGCGACGATGATCACACTGCGTGACGAAGGGAAGATCGGTGCGATCGGCTTGAGCGCCGTCGATCTGCAAGGACTAAAGCGCGCGCTCCCCGCCGGTATCCGCTGCGTTTCCAACGCCTACAGCCTTGTGGATCAGCAATCCGAGGACATCCTCACGCTGTGCCGTGAGCAGGACATCGCCTGGGTGCCCTTCTTCCCGCTTGGCGGCGCTTATCCGGGCTTGCCGAAGGTTACGGATCAGCCGGCGGTGATCGAGATCGCAGCAAGATTGAAACTTACGCCGACACAGCTTGGACTTGCGTGGCTGCTCGCACATGCGCCCAACATTCTGCTCATACCCGGCACCGCCGATCACCAGCACCTTGATGATAACATTGCGTCAGCGTCGATCAGGCTGAGCCCGGAAACCCTGGCTGACCTCGATGCTTTCGAACCACCCGCGCCCGGCGAGATAGAACTCTGAACCGCAAGGGTGTCGCGGCTCTCCTCGACTCTTCTCCGAAAGCTGCCTGTCCGCCACCAAACCGACGACAAATCGGCCACGCGAAGACGATGCGGTTGCGATCCGGCCCAGGAACTCGTGATCGAACGGATCGTCGTCGGTGGGTCGAAGTCACGCCCTTGCACGCGTAGATGCGGTCGTAGCCGGGCCCGTCCCCCGAGTGAGGGTGAAAGCCCATCAAAAGTGCACTGTCACCGCGATTCCCGAGTCTAAGCGACAAGCTCCTGAATAATAATGGACCAGTCTGCATCAGTTACCTCGGTGGATTGAAACGCGAACTGACCCTGAACGAGGAAAATCTTCTCAAAAGGCTTGTCTTTTAAAGATGGAAGAATTTGTCGTGCGCGATCGCGGGTGATCTGTCGGCGAGGACTTCCCAGTGGCTTGATAGCAAACGGAAGTACCCAAGTCTTAGACCACACTTCAGTTTCTACACGAGCAGGATCCGCCTTCGCGTAGACAATAAATGGCACGGTGAGGCTGCCACTCTCATTGCAATAGAGAATACCGAATGCGCCAATCGGCATACGGCCGGCTTTTGTAATGCGACCCTTAACAAGGGCAGAATTCTCGCTTTCGCCAACCGCCCACATTCCGGCGCCAATTTCCGCCTAAATATTCGTAAGATTTTCAGAAGCGAACGAATATAGTTTCATTACTATCTCTCTCGAAAGTTAACTCTACGAATTAAGAATAGGATTTTTACGACGTTGAATACGATAATACATTTAAAATAAGATCATTCCAAGTCAACTTTAACCTGGATTCCCCCTCCCAATCGTGTCGCGCCGTTCGAGGTAATGTCATAGACGACGCGCTTGATGCCGCGGACCTCTTTGACGAGGCGGTGCGAGACCCGACCCAGGAAGATGCGGTCAGACGGATAGCAGTCGGCAGTCATGCCGTCAGTCGAGCTCACCCGCACCGCCCCTACGACCGGCCCTCTCCCCATCCCAGCACCCGTCGAACTTCCTCCAGCTTCTCCTCGGACAAGCCGGCAAGGCTGGCTTCGTCCAGATGCCCTTCCCGGATGAGGACACCAAAGACGAACGGAAGCTGGGAATACCGGTAGTCGAAGATCGTGTCGATGTGCCGGCGCGTCTGGCGCAGGTGGTCTTCGAGATCCCACATGTCGGACGGCGTCGCCACCTGGGCGGCCTTCGCCTTGAACTCGGCCAGGGCTTTCGCCAGCGCGACGCCGAGGGCCGCGTCAAAGGCACGGCGCGCGATCTTCTTTTCGGACGGAGACCAGCTGAAGTCGTACATGAGCGTGGCCCTCATTTCGTGCTCGGGGATCGGCAGTCCATCACCAGAGGCTGCCGATGGCTTCTCCCGATACCGCCTCACTCGATCTTCGGCAATGGGTTCACGCCGGGCGATAGATCTGGGCCACCGCGCCGCCCGGAAAAGCCTTCGAGCTGACCAGCTTGAGCGGCATCGGCGCGGCGAGGCCGGAGAACAGCGGCAGGCCCTGGCCCAGCGCCACGGGCGCCACGACCAGGGCGAGCTGGTCGACCAGCCCGTGGGCGATGAGACTGCGGGCTAAGCTGACGCCGCCATGGGCGATGATCGGCTTACCGTCCTGGGCCTTCAACCGGGCGATCTCTTCCGCCAGGTCACCGCTCGCCACAGTGGCCTGCGCCCAGCTTTCACCGCCGGGCGCCGCCGTCGCGGTCACGGCCTTCAGGATCGCCGGCCCCTGCCTGGAGAAGACCGCCTTGGGGATCTGGTTCATCGGCGGCGCGAACGGCAGGGTGGAGGTCGGCCAGAAGGGCGCCATGGCCAGGAAGCTGCGGCTGCCCATGATGTGCAGGCCGGCGTTCCAGATATACTCGACGCCCCAGGCCTTCGCCTCCTGGTCGGCGCCGAACATCCAGGTGTTCCGGCCATCCAGGTCGCTCACGAAACCGTCCACCGACATGGACATCTTCAGGATCAGGTCTCTCACGGCGTCCTCCTCATGCGGTCCTGACCCAAGGACGGGCCAGGACCGCATGGTCCGACAGCACGCGATCATTTTTTCAGCCCGGCCGCAATCCGGCAGGCTTCATCGCCCGGCGGGCCGGCTAGGCTTTGACAAGGCCGAGGCGGATGAGGCTCTCGGCCGTCGCCATGATCGCATCCTCGCGCGACCGCGGGGCCCAGCCGAGCAGGCGCCTCGCCTTCTCCCCGCTGGCGTCCAGCCTGGCATCGAGCAGAGGCACCAGCCCCTTCATGGCCGGGTTGGTGAGCGCCATCGAGCGCACGAGGAGGCTCGGCAGCTCCCGCGTCGAGACCTTCGCGGCGGCCGCGCCCATGCGCTCCTTCAGCAGCGTGGCGATCTCTGCCAGCCAGAGGCTGTCGCCCGACGTCGCCAGGAAGCGTTCGCCCTTGGCGGCAGGATCGGTCATGGCGCGGAGGTGCAAATCGGCCACGTCGCGCACGTCGACGACGCAGGTCTTGATCTTCGGATAGCCCGGCTGGCCGTCGAGCATCTCCTTGATCGTCCGGATCGAATGCGAATAGTCCGGCCCCAGCGCCGGCCCGAGCACCATGGTCGGGTTGATGGCCGCGAGTTCCAGCCCGCCGCCTTCGCGCGCAATTAAGTCCCACGACGCCCGTTCGGCGAGCGTCTTCGACTTCTGATACGGGGCAATGTTGCCGCCCAGGTCGCTCCAGTCGGTCTCGACGAAGGGGCGGTCGAGCGGCTTGTGTCCGGCGCCGATCGCGCCAAACGCCGAGGTGAGCACGACGCGCTTCACCCCCGCATCGCGCGCCGCGCGCAGGACGCGAAGATTGCCGTCGACGGCGGGCCTGACCCAATCCTCTTCGCTCTGCTGACTGCCGGACGGTGTCGGTGAGGCGCCGTGAAAGGCATAGGCGCAGCCGGCGGCCGCGTCCGACCAGCCATCGTCGGAACTGAGATCGGCGACGACGAAGGACAGCCGGTCGCCCGGCTCGGCACCGCCGACCTTGAGGTTGGACCGCACCTCGCCCTCTCGCGAGAGCGAGCGGACGGTGGTTTTCACCCGGTAGCCGGCGTCCAGGAGCGCCAGGATACAGTGTTGCGCGATGAAGCCGGTTCCGCCCGTGACCAGCACAAATTCGTCTTTCACCCGAAATCTCCCGAAGATTGCCCAGCGATCGACGGGCGCCACCTGGCGCGGAATGGCCACGCTGTCCGCGCAAACGGGATCAGCCACAACCGTCGATTGCAGATTCAGTCTACAATCGTATACTCGATTCCGGATTTGAGTCTACAGGTGTATTATGAGCGCAGCCCTGCCCCTCAACAGCCGCGCGGCAAAAGCCGATGCGACGCGTGCCGCGATCCTGGCCTCCGCACGGAAGGCCTTCGCCGAGCACGGTTATGACGGTGCGGGCCTGCGCGGCATCGCCGAGGCCGCCGGCGTCACGGCGATGATGGTCGGGCGCTACTTCGGATCGAAGGAAGGTCTGTTCGGCGAGGTGGTCACCGACACCATGCGCGACCCGATCATCCTGTCGCAGGACAACCTGGCCCGGGCCGATCTGCCGCGTGCGTTCGCGGAGGCGCTGGTCGGGGTGACCGCACAGGATCGCACGCCGCTCGACGGGTTTCTCATCCTGTTCCGGTCGACCAGCAGCCCGACCGCCGCCCGCATCGCGCGCGAGCGCATTGCCGACGTCCATCACGCGACGGCGACGGCGGCCATTTCCGACGGCCATGCCTCGGAACGGGCCGCCCTGTTCCTGGCGGTCGTCGCCGGCGTGCAGATGATGCGGCAGATGCTTCAACTCACGCCGCTCACCGAAGCCGAGCCCGCTGTTCTCGTCGATCTTCTGACGCCGGTGATTTCGAGCCTCATATGGCCCAAGCCGCCGGCCGGCGACCAGCAGACATAATTCAGAATGTCGATTCCGAGAGCCCGACGAAGATGTACGTCTCGCTATTCCAGATATGGCGTCAGCACATCTTCGATCCATTTCATGAATGCGCGGACTCGGCGTGACAGATTGTTCCGATGTGCGACGACGAGGGACACGGCGAGCGCCCGGCGACGAGAGTCGGGCATGATCTCCACAAGCGCTCCACTCTCCAAGTATCGGCCAATCCCCAAGAGTGGCGCCTGAATCAGGCCAAGACCGGCCAGGGCAGCGGCTTCGTAAGTCTGTGCGCTGTTGACGTGCAGCGCACCTGGCAACTGAAGCGTTGCGTGGCTGTCGCCTTCCGGATATTCCCATCCATAGGGTCTTGCGCCCAGTATCGTCGAAAAATGAATTGTCCGATGTTCGCGGCGCCGGAGATCTTCCAGCGATCGCGGGACGCCATGGCGCGCCAGATAAGCGGGACTGGCGGCGTTGACCATGCGCAACAGGCCCAGCGGGCGGGCAATAAGCGTCTCGTCTCCAATGGGGCCCAGCCGCAATACACAGTCGAACCCCTCTTGAACCAGATCGACTTGCCGATCCGTACTCGACAGCTCCAGCTCCAGCTCGGGGTGAGCCGCCATGAAAGCCGGCAAGGCCGGCATGATCGTTGTGCGCGCCACCTCGGTCGGAAGATCGACCCGCAAACGCCCGCGAAGGGCCACGCGATCGCCCGCGAACATCGCGTGCAGGTCATCAACGTCAGCAAGCAGAACGCGGGCACGGGCATGAAATGCGCGTCCGTCCTCCGTCAACTGCACGCTGCGCGTCGTCCGGTGCAGGAGCCTGACACCGACATCTTCTTCCAGCTTCCGGACCGCCGTTGAGGCCCTTCCCTTCTGGATGCCTAGGCTATCGGCCGCGCGGGTGAAGCTCCCCATTTTCGCGACCGTTATGAATATCAGGAGGGGGTCGAGATTCTGCATTTCGTCCCTCGGTATTGTTCGCCACGAAGAGAACAGTGCGTTCACTTTGTCGGCGTTTATCACACCCAAGAGACACAGTAACTTCGAAATTGCGTGACCCCACTGGAGAACGACAAGTGTCCGAAACCATG
>NZ_JBYRFX010000373.1:0-3208 GCF_057815775.1 Inquilinus sp. | reverse complement strand
GGCGCCGCGCGCCTGGGCCAGCACCAGCGCCGTCGCCTCGGCATCGCCCTGGAGCAGGGCGAGATACGACAGGGCGGCGTTCTTCAGGGCACGCTTGCCGACCGCGGCGGCCGAGACGTCGAACGGCCCGTGATCGTCATTGGCGCGGTACACCGCCAGCAGCCGGTCGCGCAGCGCGGTGGCGATCGCCAGCCGTGACGATTCGCGCACGGCATGAATGCCCTCGATGTCGATCACCGGCATCTGGTCGGCCAGGAAGGATTCGCCCGGCAGTCCCATCGCCTCGGCGACGAAGGCGGCGTCCAGCCCGGCATCGTCGAGCAGCCGGCCGATCGCGGCAACAAAATCGGGGTCCAGGCGCCAGTCGCGCCCGGCCTTGCGGTTTGCCACGCCTTCCAGCAGCAACTGGGTCGCCAGCTTGATCGGGGCGGAGAAGCCGCGGAACAGCGACGGCACCGGCCGTTCGGCCAGGCCCTCGATGTCGAAGCGCTGGCTGGCCTGGGTCAGCGACAGGATGCGGGTGCCGGGCGCGGCGTCGGCCTCGCCGGCCAGGCGCACCGGCAGGTCGCGCCCCTGGGCGTCGAGCAGTCCGAGCGCAACCGGGATATGCAGCGGCTGCTTGTCCGGCTGGCCCGGCGTTGGGCCGGTCGACTGGCCGATGGTCAGGCTGTATCGGCCGGCGGCGGCGTCCCAGGCCTCCTCGACCGAGATTTCCGGCGTGCCGGCCTGGGAATACCAGCGGCGGAACAGGGTCAGGTCGACCCCGCTGGCATCCTCCATCGCCGCGACGAAATTCTCGCAGGTCGCGGCGTGGCCGTCATGACGCTCGACATAGAGGTCGATGCCCTTCCGGTAGCCCGCGGGCCCGAGAAGGGTGTGGATCATGCGGATGACCTCTGCCCCCTTCTCATAGACCGTCGGCGTGTAGAAGTTGTTGATCTCGATATAGCTTTCCGGCCGGATCGGGTGCGCGATCGGGCCCGCATCCTCCGGGAACTGGATCGCGCGCAGGCGGCGGACATCGGTGATGCGCTGCACCGGGCGGCTGTTCATGTCGCCGGAGAATTCCTGGTCGCGGAAGACGGTCAGCCCTTCCTTCAGCGACAGCTGGAACCAGTCGCGGCAGGTGATGCGGTTGCCGGTCCAGTTGTGGAAATACTCGTGCGCCACCACGGATTCGACGCGCTGGAAATCGCCGTCAGTCGCGGTCTCGCGGCTGGCCAGCACCAGGGCCGTGTTGAAGATGTTCAGCCCCTTGTTCTCCATCGCCCCCATGTTGAAGTCGGAGACGGCGACGATCATGAACAGGTCGAGATCGTATTCGAAGCCATAGGCCTGCTCGTCCAGGCCATAGAGGCCTTCAGCGACCGCATGGCGTGGTCGACCTTGGTGTGGTCGCCGGGGCGGGTGAAGATCTTCAGGGCGATGTCGCGGCCGGACCGGGTGGTGAAGCTGTCCTCCACCACCGTCAGGTCGCCGGCGACCAGGGCGAACAGGTAGGACGGCTTGGGGAACGGGTCCTCCCATTTCGCCCAATGGCGGCCGCCTTCGCCGGCACCTGCTTCCACCGGGTTCCCGTTTGACAGCAGCACCGGGTATTTCGCCTGGTCCGCGACGATGGTGGTGGTGAAGCGGGCCAGCACGTCCGGCCGGTCGAGGTAGTAGGTGATGTGGCGGAAGCCCTCGGCCTCGCACTGGGTGCAGAAATTGCCGCCGGAGGTGTAGAGCCCCTGCATCGTGGTGTTCTGCTGCGGCGCGATCTCGACGGTGATGTCGAGGGTGAAGACATCGGGCAGGCCGGGCACGGTCAGATGCTCGGCATCGACGGTGTAGCGGTTGTCGCCCAGCGCCTCGCCATCCAGCGCAATGCCGGTCAGTTTCAGATCCTGCCCGTCCAGCACCAGTGGTGCTGCGGGGTCGGAGGTGGCCGGGTTGCGCCGTATGGCCAGGCGGGACGTCACCGTCGCGCCGTCCTCGCGCAGGTCGAAGGTCAGCTCGACCGTGTCGATCAGGAAGGCGGGCAGGCGGTAGTCGGCCAGGCGGACGGTGCGCGGGGGCGTGCTGGAATCGGCCATGATCTCGATCAATCGCTGAAGCGGTTGATCCCGTTCTAGAGCAGACCGGGCGGTCGCGGAAGGATCGGGTGGCCCCGGGGACGGACGACGCGCTGGTCGGTGTGGCCAGGACGGACATAGAGGAATATGATGGGTCAGCCGTTTTCAAAGGCTGGCCGGCCTCTTTACCTCGAATGAGGTTGCCGTAACCACAGGCCGGCGCATCGCGCAAATTCAGTTGTCGTCGTTCAAATTCAAAAAATACCAATAAAAACAAAACAATATATTGAAGAGGGGGAAATGCGAACTCATCGATCGTCCGCGTAGCGGCCGAAGCCGTCGGCGATCGATGCCGTGGGATGCCCACGCTCCACCGGTCGGCCGAGATCCTGCAGATGGCACCGCCTCGAAGCCCGCGATTCGGCGGTTTCCGGCCATGCCGTCGCATTCATCGAACCATTTTTCGCCACAGCGCGCCTTGGGCGCAGAGGGAGAGCGAAATGCCTGCCACCGATATTCTGGACCTCAGCAGCTATGTCATCGGGTCCGACGGCAAGGGTGTGGTCATCGACTGGGTTCCCACCGGTCTCCAGCAGGCCGATTACGAGCAACTGACCTTCCAGGGCGTGACGGTCAATATCGGCGTCGCCCCCTGGACTCCGGGCGATCCGGGCATTCCGGATACCGGGCGGTACTACGTCTTCGCGACGGATGGTGACGACACCATCACCCTGACCAACCGCGCCGATCTGTATGGCGCCGATCACTTCGTCTATGGGCTGGACGGGAACGATGTCTTGAGCGGCGCCAATCTGATGGATGGCGGCGACGGCAACGACACGATCCGGTCCGGGGCCGGCGCGGACACGCTGATCGGCGGCAATGGCGACGACGTCCTGGTGAGCGGCGGCGGAGCGGATGTCCTGGTCGGCGGCAACGGCATCGACACCGTCGATTACAGCGATGCGACATCAGGCGTGACGATCACCCAGCTTGCGTCCGGCTCCGAGGGCAGCCGGTTAAGCGGTGTCGAGAATATCCTCGGCAGCAGCTTTGCCGACGCCCTGGGCGGCGATCGCGGGGCGAACATCCTGACCGGCGGGGCGGGCAACGACGTGCTGGAGGGCGGCGGCGGCGCCGACACGCTGAATGGC
>NZ_JBYRFX010000372.1:0-8877 GCF_057815775.1 Inquilinus sp. | reverse complement strand
CCATGCTCGGCGTGCTGGCGCGGCTGCATCACCTGACCGGCGACCGGCTCTATGCCCTGCGTGCGGATTCGCTGATCGCCGCCTTCACCGGCGAGCTGCAGCGCAATTTCATCCCGCTCGCCACCTGGTTGAACCAGGCCGAGGACCGGATGGAGCCGCTGCAGATCGTGGTGATTGGCGCGAAGCAGGATCCGGCCACCACGGCGCTGCTGCGTGCGGTGCATGGCCGCTCGCTGCCCGGACGGATGCTGCTGCGCCTCGACCCCGGCACGGCGTTGCCGGACGGCCACCCCGCCGCCGGCAAGACCATGGTCGACGGGCGGCCGACCGTCTATCTCTGCCGTGGTCCCGTGTGCCAGGCGCCGGTCACCACCCCGGAGGCCCTGCTGGAGCTGATCGACGCATGAGCCGGATCACGACCAAAGCCCCTGTCGAACGCGCCACCGCCACGATCGACACCCCGGTCGGGCCGGTGCGGGTCACCGTGGCCGACGGCGTCGTCGCCGCGGTCGACCACACCCAGGATGCGCCGGACGACACCCTTCCGAAGGACAAGCTGCTGCGCAAGGCGATCCGCCAGATCGAGGACTATTTCGCCGGCAAGCGCCGCGGCTTCGACCTGCCGATGGCGCCGGCCGCCAGCCCGTTCCAGGCCCGGGTGCGGCAGGCCATCATCGACATCCCTTATGGCGAGGCCGCGTCCTATGGCGGCGTGGCCCATATCCTGGCCAGCGGCCCGCGCGCCGTCGGCCAGGCCTGCGGCCGCAACACGCTGGTGCTGCTGGTGCCGTGCCACCGGGTGATCGGCGCCGGCGGCGCCCTCGGCGGCTATGGCAGCACCTCGGGCCTCGAGCGCAAGCGTCGGCTGTTGGCGTTCGAGGGGTATGAGGGGCGGTTCTAGAGCGGCCCCTCAGGCGGCGGCGATGTCCGTGTGCGCGAAGCCATCGCCTTTGAACAGCAGGGGCGATCGATAGTAGCGGGCGCAGGCATAAGCGAAGCAGTCGGCCATATCGAGCTGCGCGGGATGCCCGCGCCCCTTGCCGTACTGGGCGAAGGCGGCCAGGGCCATCGGCCCGGCCGAGGCCGGGATCGACAGGACGTTGATGCCCATCAAGTCGAGGAACCTGGCAACCGCGTCCGCCGCCACATCCACGTCCAGCGCGAGGATGCGCGCCACCGCGGCGCCGGCCTCGAACACGGCGATGGGCGAGGTGATCGGCGCCTTCTCGGCCTTGGCGAGCCGGTTGGCGAACGCGGCCGCATCCTGTTCATCGGTCATCATGGCCACCAGGACCGAGGCGTCGACGAACATCACGGCGTCCCGTCGAGGCCGTCGAAGAATGCCTTGTCCGCCGGCTGCCCTTTTTCCGGGTTGCCCAGCTGCCGCAGGTTGCGGCAGAACTGCACGGCGAGATCGGCCTTCGCGGGTTTCGCCAGTTCATGGGCGAGCTCGCGCGCCAACGCCTCATGGACAGCCTCGGTCAGGCCGACGCCCTTGGCTTTCGCGACCTTGCGCGCGAGAGCATCCGTTTCCGGATTCTTGATGTGGAACGCCACGGTGTAGCCTCGTCGGTGTATCCGTCTATCCCGTATGGTGTATCCCGGCTTGCGGTTCGCCGCAGCCTGAAACTCTCCATCCGGACGCGGGTGGGGGCGACCGGCCAAGGCCGGGAAAAATGCAAGGCTTTTGAGCTTTCCTGCGGCGGTCCGGGCCGCGTGGATGCTTCCGCACCATGGTCTTCCAGCCACCGTGACAACCCCCGCGCCGTGCGGTTATCGTCCACCCCGATTGCAAACGACCGCTTCGTCCAACGCAACGCTCGAGGGAGAGCGCATTCATGGCGACAGTCACCATCACCGCTGCCGACGGCGGCCGCTTCAACGCGTATCTCGCGCGGCCGGCCTCGGGTTCCGGGCCGGGCGTGCTGGTCATCCAGGAGATCTTCGGCGTCAACGCGGTCATGCGGCAGATCTGCGACGATCTCGCCGCCCAGGGCTATGTCGCCCTTTGCCCGGACCTGTTCTGGCGGCAGGAGCCGGGGGTCGACATTACCGACAAGTCGAAGGCGGAATGGGACAAGGCCTTCGCCCTGTTCAACGGCTTCAACGAGACGGCCGGCGTCGAGGACCTGATCGCTTCGCTCGCCGCGCTGCGCGACCTGCCGGAATGCACCGGCCGCGCCGGCGCGCTGGGCTATTGCCTGGGCGGCCGCCTGGCCTTCCTGATGGCCACCCGCTCGGACGCCGATTGCGCCGTCAGCTATTACGGCGTCGGCATCGACAAGCTGCTGGGTGAGGCCGCGGCCATCACCCGGCCGCTGCTGCTGCACATCGCCGAGAAGGACCAGTTCGTGCCGCCGGACGCCCAGGCCCAGATCCGCAGCCGCATGGCGTCGCTGCCGACGGTCACGGTGCATGCCTATGCCGGCCTCGACCACGCCTTCGCCCGCAAGGGCGGCGACCATTTCGACGCGGCCGGCGCCACCCTGGCGAATGACCGCACCGCCGCCTTCCTGAAGACCCATCTCGGCTGAGGGGGACACACCATGGTCCACGCCATCCGTATCCATGAGACCGGCGGCCCGGAGGTGATGCGCTGGGAGGCGGTCGACGTGCCGGCCCCCGGCCCGGGCGAGCTGCGCATCCGCCACACCGCAGTCGGCCTGAACTATATCGACACCTATATCCGCAGCGGGCTGTACAAGACGCCGCTGCCGCTGGCCCTGGGGCAGGAGGCGGCGGGCGAGGTCGTCGCCGTTGGCCCCGATGTCACCGGCTTCAAACCCGGCGACCGCGTCGGCTACGGCAATGGCCCGACCGGCAGTTATGCCGAGGAGCGGGTGATCCCCGCCGACAAGGTGGTGCACATCCCCGACGCTGTGAACGACCGCACCGCGGCCGCGATCCTGCTGAAGGGGCTGACCGCCTGGTACCTGCTGCGCCGCACCTTCCCGGTACAGCCCGGCCAGACCATCCTGTTCCATGCCGCCGCCGGCGGCGTCGGGCAGATCGCCTGCCAATGGGCCAAGCATCTCGGCGCCACCGTGATCGGCACCGCCGGCGGACCGGAAAAGGTGGCGCTGGCCCGCGCCGCCGGCTGCGACCATGTGATCGACTATTCGACCGAAGACTTTCCCGCCCGTGTCCGCGCCCTCACAGGCGGCAAGGGCGTGCCCGTGGTCTATGACGGCGTCGGCAAGACCACCTTCGACGGCTCGCTCGACTGCCTGTCGCCGCGCGGCATGATGGTGACCTTCGGCAATGCCTCCGGCCCGATCGCGCCGATCAGCCCGCTGGTGCTGTCGCAGAAGGGGTCGCTGTACCTGACACGGCCGACGCTGGGCAGCTACATCGCCACAAGGCCGGAATACGAGGCCGCGGCGGCGGAACTGTTCGACGTGGTGGCCAAGGGCGCGGTGAAGATCTCGATCGCCCAGACCTACCCGCTGCGCGAAGCCGCCCAGGCCCATCGCGACCTGGAAGCCCGGAAGACGACCGGTTCGACGGTGCTGCTGCCGTAGGATCGCAGCCCAACCTACGGCCTCTGGATTTGCTCCGGGGACGACCGCACAATTCACTCTCCCCCTCCCCTTGCGGGAGGGGGTAGGGGGAGGGGTGTTTTCTCGGTGGTCGATCCGTTCGTCCGATCCCTGCGCCGATATCCGACCGAGGGTGAGCGCCTGCTGTGGCGGCAGCTGCGGGGCAAGAAGGTTGGCGATCTCCGGTTCCGGCGACAGTTCCGGCTGGGCGCCTATATCGTCGATTTCGTCTGCCTGCCGGCACGGCTGGTGATCGAGGTCGACGGGCCGTCGCATGAACTGACGATCGATGCCGACGAGAGGCGGACCCGATGGCTGGAAGGCCAGGGATTCCAGGTGATCCGCTTCACCAATGAACAGATCCTTCATCGGTTGCCGGACGTGGTTGAGGCGATCGCAGCGGTGCTGGTCCTGGGGCCGACCTTGGATTGACGGAGCTGGCTCGGGTCGGCGGCACCCCCTACCCCCTCCCGCGAGGGGAGGGGGAGAGTGGATTGCGGGTTCGCTTAGCTCTTACGGCACGGCCACCGCGGGCGCGGCGTAGGCGCGGAGGAAGGCGTCGACACCGCTGCGCAGGCCGCGTTCGATCCGCTCCTCGCTCGGCAGGTCGATGCCGAGTTCGATCCGCATCTTCATGTGGCCGAGGATCATGGCGCCGAACTGCTCGGCCGCCAGCTCCGGGTCGTCCACCGCCAGCTCGCCGCGCTCAGTGGCGGCGGCGAAGAAAATGGCCAGGTACGCCTTGCCCTGCCCCGGGCCGGCCGCATACATCATCCGCCCCAACTCCGGGAACCGCACGGCCTCGGCCATCACGTTGCGGTACACCTTGACCACGTCGGGGTTCAGGATGAAACGCAGCAGCGTGCCCCCGGCCTCCATCAGCGCGGCGCGCAGATCGTCGGGCGGCGGCGACATCGCTGCCAGCTGCTCGTACACCCGGCAGGCGCTGCCGACCATGGCCGTGAACAGCTCTTCCTTGCTGGTGAAATGCGCATAGAGCGTGGCCTTGGACACGCCGGCCTCCCGCGCGATCGCATCCATGCTGGCCACGCCATAGCCCTGGTCGAGGAAGATCCGGTAGGCCGCCTGCAGGATCTGGGCTGGCTTCCGGCTGGCGGCGGCTGGCGGCGGAAGCGGATCGAGAAGGCAGTGGGTCATGGGCACGCAGGTTATCTCAAAGGCAAACTAAACTGAACCGTTCAGTTTGATCTTGACAACAGATAGGCCGAACAGCAACGTTCGGCAATAAGACTGAACGGTTCAGTTCATCCCCCTCGGTGCCCCTCCCATGCGCAAGCCCATCATCGTCGTCGGCGCCCTGATCGTCCTCGGGGGGGCCGGCTATTTCGGTTACCAGTGGTGGACCGTCGGCCGGTTCCTGGAGACCACCGACAACGCCTATGTGCAGAGCGACACCAGCACCCTCAGCCCGCAGGTCGAGGGTTCGGTCGTCGCCGTACCGGTCACCGACAACCAGATGGTCAAGGCCGGCGACCCGCTGGTGCGGATCGACGACCGCGATTACCGGGCGCGCCTTTCCCAGGCGAAGGCAGAGCTGTCGGCCCAGCAGGCGACGCTGGCCTCGATCGAACAGCAGCTGGCGCTGCAGGATTCGATGATCGCCCAGGCCTCCGCCACCGTCGACCAGACCACGGCGACCCTGGCGCAATCCGGCAACGACCTGGAGCGCGCCCGCCGGCTGTGGGACTCCCGCAACGGCAGCCAGCAGGCCTTTGAGGCCGCCGACACCGACCAGAAGCGCGCCACGGCCGGCCTGGCCAGCGCCCGGGCCGCCCTGACCAACCAGCAGGGCCAGACGGCGATCCTGCAAGCCTCGCACCGCCAGGCCCAGGCCCAGATCGAAAAGCTGACCGCCGCGGTCGATCTGGCCCAGATCAGCCTCGACCGCACCGTGATCCATGCGCCGTTCGACGGCGTCGTCGGCAACAAGGGCGTCGAGGTCGGGCAGTATGTCCGGCCGGGCACGCAGCTGCTGTCCGTGGTGCCGCTGCCCAGCGTCTACATCGTCGCCAATTTCAAGGAAACCCAGCTGGCCGACATGCGGGTGGGCCAGACCGTGTCGCTGTCGATCGACGCCTATCCGGGCAAGGCCCTGGCCGGCAAGGTCGAAAGCTTCGCCCCCGCCAGCGGCGCCGAATTCAGCCTGCTGCCGCCGGAGAACGCGACCGGCAACTTCACCAAGGTGGTGCAGCGCGTGCCGGTGCGGATCGCGATCCCGATCGACAACCAGCTCAGCGGCCTGCTGCGCCCCGGCCTGTCGGTCGGCGTCTCGGTCGACACGCGGGAGGAGGGGACCGGCCCGCTGCTCGCCAGCGGCATCTTCGGCGCCGCCATGGCGGCCGAGTTCCGCAAATGACCACGACGACGGCGGACACGCTGCCGGCCGGCGCCCCGCCGGCCCCGGCCGCGGCGAAGAAGGCCGGGCCGTCGACGCGCGAGACCTTCGGCTTCTTCATCATGGTCGTCGGCATGTTCATGGCGATCCTGGACATCCAGATCGTCTCCAGCTCGATCAGCGAGATCCAGGCCGGCCTGTCCGCCAGCCCGGACGAGATCAGCTGGGTGCAGACCGCCTATCTCATCGCCGAAGTGGTGATGATTCCCTTGTCCGGCTTCCTGTCGCGGCTGTTCTCGACCCGGATCCTGTTCGTCATCTCGGCGGCCAGCTTCACCCTGTCGAGCGTCGCCTGCGCCATGGCCTGGAACATCGAATCGATGATCCTGTTCCGCGCCGTGCAGGGCTTCCTCGGCGGCGCCATGATCCCGACCGTCTTCGCCGCCTCCTTCATCTTGTTCCCGCCCGAGCGGCGCGCCGGCGTCTCGGTGCTGATCGGGCTGGTCGCCACCATGGCGCCGACCATCGGGCCGACGCTGGGCGGCTACCTGACCCAGGCGTTTTCCTGGCACTGGCTGTTCCTGATCAATGTCGTGCCCGGCATCATCGTCACCGTTGGCGTCTGGCTGCTGGTCGATTTCGACAAGCCGAACTTCGCCCTGTTCAAGGGCTTCGATTTCGCCGGGCTGGGCCTGATGGCGACGTTCCTCGGCAGCCTGGAATACGTGTTCGAGGAAGGGCCGCGCTACGACTGGCTGGAAGACCACGCCATCTTCAGCTTCGCGGTGATCGGCGTGCTGGCCGGCATCGGCTTCTTCCTGCGGGTGCTGACGGCGAAGAACCCGATCGTCGATCTGCGCGCCTTTGCCGACCGCAACTTCGCCGTCGGCTGCCTGTTCAGCCTGATCATCGGCGTCGGCCTGTATGGCGCGGTCTATATCGTGCCGCTGTTCCTGGCCCGCGTCCGCGGCCTGAACAGCCTGCAGATCGGCGAGATCATGTTCGTCACCGGCCTGTTCCAGTTCGCGTCGGCGCCGATCGCCGGCATGCTGTCGAAGAAGCTGGATTTGCGGGTGATGCTGGGCATCGGCCTGGTCGCCTTCGGCACCGGCGTCTACCTGATGACCTGGATCACGGCGGATTGGAGCTTCTGGGAGCTGTTCTGGCCGCAGGCGATCCGCGGCATGTCGCTGATGCTGCTGTTCCTGCCGATCAACACCCTGGCGCTGGGCACCCTGCCGCCGGACAAGATCAAGAACGCCTCCGGCCTCTACAACCTGATGCGCAACCTCGGCGGCGCCTTCGGCCTGGCCGGCATCAACACCGTGATGATCGACCGCGCGGTGCTGCACACCTCGCGCATCGCCGACCACATGACCATGACCAACCCGCAGGTCCAGGCGACGATCGACACCTTCACCCAGAAATTCACCGCCGCCGGGCTGGCCAACCCCGACATCGCCGCGGTCAAGATGCTCGACAACATGGTGCTGAAGCAGTCGCAGGTGCTGACCTTCGCCGACTGCCTGCTGCTGATGGCATCGCTGTTCTTCGCCGGGCTGCTGCTGATGCCGCTGCTGCGCGTGCCGAAGAAGGCGGGCCCGGGTCCCGCCGCGGCGGCCGAGGCGCATTAGGGTGTTTCACGTGAAACACCCGGTCGGCGGCTGACTCAGCCGAAGCTCGCCCCGTCCGCGCCATAGCTGTTGATCAGGCGGCAGCTGTCCTTATCATATTGGATCACCACGCTGCCCGGCCGCCCGGCCAGCTTCACCCAGATCTGCCGCTGGGTGAAGGCCTGGATGTTCGCGTCCTGCACCGGCTGCTGATAGATGCTGCCGACCGACGCCGCGCTCAGCCGGAAGCCCGCCAGCTGCGAGGCGATCGCCGGGGAACATTGATTGCCACCCAGCGCCCGGTCGACGGTCTGCACCAGGGCCGCATCGGGCGTCGCCGGGGCCGGGCCGCCGGAAATACAGCCTGCCAGGGCGATGGTGCCGAGCATCGCGGCGGCTGATCTGATCGCGCTCATGCTAACCCTCCTCATGGTTAGGTTGGCATCAGATATGTTGCCGATTGTGCCGGTCGGCAAGGCCGGAATGAAAACGGGCCGCCGATCCTGCGACCGGCGACCCGTTTCTGTGCCCTGACGCGCGAGAGGCGCGTTACTGGTTCATGCTGTCGAAGAAGTCGGCGTTCGACTTGTTGTGCTTCAGCTTGTCCATCAGGAATTCCATCGCATCCGTCGGGCCCATCGGCATCAGGATCCGGCGCAGCACCCACATCTTCGACATGGTGGCCTTGTCGACCAGCAGCTCTTCCTTGCGGGTGCCGGACTTGCCGATGTCGATCGCCGGGAAGGTCCGGCGGTCGGACAGCTTGCGGTCCAGGATCAGCTCGGAATTGCCGGTGCCCTTGAACTCTTCGAAGATCACCTCGTCCATCCGGCTGCCGGTGTCGATCAGCGCGGTGGCGATGATGGTCAGGCTGCCGCCTTCCTCGATGTTGCGCGCGGCACCGAAGAAGCGCTTCGGCCGCTGCAGCGCATTGGCATCGACACCGCCGGTCAACACCTTGCCGGAGGACGGCACCACCGTGTTGTAGGCGCGGGCCAGGCGGGTGATGCTGTCGAGCAGGATGACGACATCCTTCTTGTGCTCGACCAGGCGCTTGGCCTTCTCGATCTCCATCTCGGCCACCTGGACGTGGCGCGACGCCGGCTCGTCGAAGGTGGAGGAGACGACCTCGCCCCTCACCGACCGGTCCATATCCGTGACTTCTTCCGGCCGCTCATCGATCAGCAGCACGATCAGGATGGCGTCCGGATGGTTCTCGGCGATCGAATTGGCGATGTTCTGCAGCATCACCGTCTTGCCGGTGCGCGGCGGCGCCACGATCAGGGCGCGCTGGCCCTTGCCGAGCGGCGAGACCAGATCGATGATCCGGCCCGTCATGTTCTTCTTGGTCGGGTCGATCAGCTCCATC
>NZ_JBYRFX010000371.1:0-4924 GCF_057815775.1 Inquilinus sp. | reverse complement strand
ACCCTCGTCTCCGCCGGCCCGGCCTTCGTGGCCTCGAACCAGACGGCGGTAACGCCCACCTTGCGGCAGAACCGCAGGATCAGGGCCTCGATCGGCAGGATTGTGTCGGCCAGGTCGGTGTCGATCCGGTCGCCTTCGGTCAGCCGTTCCCACAGATCGGTGGCCAGATCGTCCCGCTCATCGGCATCGGGCGTGGCGGCAGCGATGGCGCGGGACACGCCCTCGGCGACCTTGCGGCGGAGCTGGTCGATGCGCGCCTGCCGCCGCTCGCGGCGGTCTTCGGCCGCGCGGCCCTGCTGCTGGCACTGCTTGTCCAACCTGGCCTTCAGCGCGACGGAGCGGCGGATGCCGAGGAACAGATCGGCGAAATGGGTTTTCGCGGTCCCGGCCTTGGCGTCGTCGTCAACCTTGAGGGCCGCGAGGCTCCTGACCTGGTACGCCCGGGCCAACTCGCCGCTGAGCGCTTCCATCTCGGACAGCAGCGTCCACTCCTGCGCAAACACCTCCGCCGCCGGTGAGGCGGTGGGTGTCTGGGGCGCGGGCGATGTGTGTGTCATCCCTTGACAAGAACATAAAGAGAACAACGAGTCGAGGGATAATACTGCCCGACCACCCCTCGCCGTCATCGCGAGCGGAGCGACGCGATCCAGTCCGGCCGAGCAGACCGAGCAAGCGGCGCCAGTCTGGATCGCCACGCCCCTGCGGGGCTCGGGATGACGGTGCGGGGTGGGTCGAAGGCTCTCCGATGTCGGCTTCGGCACCGGTTGCTCCGGACGATCGTTTTGACTCCGGATGCGGGAGGGTGAGGATGACGCGTCTGGGGTCGTCCCAGGCCCGCCCGACACGGGAGAACCACGATGCAGAAGAAGGTCTGGATCGCCTTCGGGCTCGAGATCCTGGGCTTTGCGGTGCTGCTGTTCGGCGCGGCGGGGACCCTGCGCTGGCCGGCGGCCTGGGCCTATCTGGTGCTGTTCTTCAGCCTGACCGTCGGGCTGATGCTGTGGCTGGCGCGGTACAACCCGGCCCTGCTGGCCGAGCGGATGAAGCCGCCGATCCAGCAGGGCCAGCCGCTTTGGGACCGGATCCTGCTGCTGGTCCTGATCGCGCTGTTCCCGGCCTGGCTGGTGGTGATGGGTCTGGATGTCCGCTTCGGCTGGTCGGCCGTGCCCATCTGGCTGCAATGGGTCGGGGCGGCCGGCGTCGCCCTGTCGCTGTGGGTCATGGGGCTGGTGTTCCGGGAGAACACCTTCCTGGCCCCGGTGGTGCGGATCCAGGCGGAACGCGGGCACAGCGTGGTCTCGACCGGGCCATACGCGGTGGTGCGCCATCCGCTCTACACCGCAGCGCTGGTCTGGCTGGCGGCCAGCGCGCTGATGCTCGGCTCGTGGTGGGGGCTGGCCGCCGGCGGGCTGGTCGGGCTGGTGCTGGCGATCCGCACCGTGCTGGAGGATCGCGAGCTGCATCGCAGCCTGCCCGGCTATCCCGATTATATCAGGCGCGTCCGATACCGGCTGGTGCCGTGGCTGTGGTGAGGCCGGCTGTTACCGCCGCAACGCTGTTTGCCTCAGCTGAAACCTTGGTGTAGCGGGGCAGGGCCATGCTGGACGGGCTGCGCCAGAGGCGGCGCGGCCATGCCAGAGGGCCCGATGATGGATATGACCGATCTCCAGGACAAACCGACCTGCAAGGTGGTGGGCGCCGGGGCGCGCTTCATCGGCAAGCAGGCCCTGTCCTACACCCCTGGAATCTCGGCGGAATCGGTCGGGGCCCAGGGCATCCACCTGCAGCTCGTGACCCTGCCGCCGGGCGGCCGGGCCAAGGCGCACAAGCATGAGTCGCATGAGACGGCGATCCATGTGCTCAGCGGCGAATCCGGCATGTGGTTCGGCGACCGGCTGGAGCAGCACCTGATGGTCCGGGCCGGCGAGTTCCTCTACATCCCCGCCGACATGCCGCATCTGCCCTACAACCCCAGCGCGACCGAGAACTGTGTCGCGGTGATCGCCCGCACCGATGCCAACGAGCAGGAAAGCGTGGTGCTGATGCCCGAGCTCGACGGCCTGCATCCTTAGCGCCTTTGAGTCCGGGAGCCAGGCTCAGGATTGTGTGATCGTGATCGAGGCGTTGCCGGGCAAGGTGTCGTGGTAGGACCCCCCCTGTGTCTGCACGTTGGACACGATGTAGCCGTCGAGATAGTTGATGGTGTCGACCCAGACGTCGCCGGCCTCCAAAAGACATTGGTGCTGGTGAACCTCGAACGATGCCACCGAACTCGCCGCATTGTTCGGATCGAAGATCTGGAATCCGGTCGTCAGGCCGTCCGTGTAGGTCGACGCGACGGTCACGCTGGCGCCGGCGGGCAGCGGGGTGTTGCCGTCCGGCGCCATGATCTCGCCCTCGATCGCCGTCGCGGACAGCAGGAGGTCCGTCGTCGTTCCGTTGACCACCGTCGTCAGCAGGCTTTTGCAGTCGAGGCCCGTCTGCGTCCATTGCTGGGCCTGCGAGGAGGCCTGCACGGGTGCGAGCACGGCGGCGGAGGCGTAGGGATTGCTCGGGGTGGCGACGGTGAGCGCCTGCCCGGTCTGCTGGTTGACGATCGTGCCGTTGGAGATCTGCCAGATCTGGGTGGCTTCGCCCGGCTGCAGCGTGTCGACGATCAGGGCGTTGTCCTGGCCGCTGCTCAAGGCGAGGGTCGAGTCGTAGGCGCTGACGATCTGGCCTTCGGAGGTGAAGGACCAGAGCTGCCACAGCGCGATGGCGCCACCGATCGAGCTGATCTGGAGGGGCGAGCCCGGCGCCGGCAGAGAGCTGTCGATCGTCAGGACCGGCGTCGGCATGCCTTGGGTGCCGAGCGCGCTGACGAGGAAATAGAGCTGCATAATTCGGTCTCCGGAAAACAATCAATGACCCTCCCGCCGCCACCGGGGCGGTCGGGGAAATGAAATCCGCTGGTGGCGGAAGGCTATGGGACGACCGATTCCGAGATCCAGAATAAAATCTTATGAAGCGTCCGCCCGGGTGTGACGCGACGGTCCGGCGCCTATTCGACGTGCTGTTCGATCACCGCCAGGAAGGCGTCGGCATAGCGCAGCAGCTTGGCCTGGCCAACGCCGGGGATCGCCGCGAATTCGGTCATCGAGCGCGGCCGGGCATGGGCCAGCTCGGTCAACGTGGCGTCGTGGAAGATGACATAGGGCGGCACGCCCTGTTCGCGCGCCAGCTCCAGCCGCTGGGCGCGCAGCGCCTGGAACAGCGACGCCTCGGCCGGATCGCTCGGCAGCGCCCGCGGCGCCCGGCTGCCACCATTGCGGCCACCGGCGCGGGCCGTCTTCTTCACCGCCTCGCGGCGCAGATGGACCTCGCGCTCGCCGCGCAGCACGTCGCGGCATTCGGGGGCCAGGTGCAGCGCGCCATGGCCTTCGGTGTCGACGATCAGCAGCCCGCCGGCGACCAGCTGCCGGAACACCGATTTCCACTCCGCCTTCGCCAGGTCGCGGCCGATGCCCCAGGTGCTCAGCTTGTCATGGCCCAGTTGGCGCACCCGGTCGGTCTCGGTGCCGGTCAGCACGTCGATCACCTGGCCGACGCCGAAGCGCTGGCCGGTGCGGTAGACGCAGGACAGCGCCTTGCGCGCGAGCTCGGTGCCGTCGAACGACACCACCGGCTCCAGGCAGGTGTCGCAGTTGCCGCAGGGCTCTGCCAGCGAGTCCGAAAAATACTCCAGCAGCACCTGGCGCCGGCAGCGCACCGTCTCGCAATAGCCCAAGAGCGCGTCCAGCTTCTGCCGGTCGATCTGCTTCTGCCGCTCCGGCGCGTCCGATTCCGCGATCAGCCCCTGGATCTTGCCGACATCCTGGATGCCATAGGCCATCCAGGCATCCGAAGGCAGCCCGTCGCGCCCGGCGCGGCCGGTCTCCTGGTAATAGGCCTCCAGGCTTTTCGGCAGGTCGAGATGGGCGACGAAGCGGACATCCGGCTTGTCGATGCCCATGCCGAAGGCGATGGTCGCGACCATGACGACGCCGTCTTCCTTCAGGAAGCGGTCCTGGTTGCGGTTGCGGACCTCGCGGTCCAGCCCGGCGTGATAGGGCAGGGCCTCGATGCCCTCGTCGCGCAGCCACGCCGCCGTGGTCTCGACCTTGTTGCGCGACAGGCAATAGATGATGCCGGCCTCGTTGGGGTGCTCGCGCTGGATGAAGGACAGCAGCTGCGCCTTGGGATTCTCCTTCGGCACGATGCGGTAGCGGATGTTCGGCCGGTCGAAGCCGGCGACGAAGGTGAGGCCGTCATGCAGCTTCAGCCGCTCGGCGATGTCGCGCCGGGTCGGGCCGTCGGCGGTCGCGGTCAGGGCGATGCGCGGCACCCCGGGATAACGCGTCGCCAGCACGTCGAGCTGCAGGTATTCCGGCCGGAAGTCGTGGCCCCATTGCGACACGCAATGCGCCTCGTCGATCGCGAACAGGGCCAGCTTGCAGCCGTCGAGCAGGTCCAGCAGCCCGTCGGTCAGCAACCGCTCCGGCGAGACGTAGAGCAGGTCCAGCTCGCCTGCCCGCATCGCCCGCATGATGTTTCCCGATTCGCCGGGGGGCAGCGACGAATGCAGCGCCGAGGCGCGGACGCCGAGCTGGCGCAGCGTCTCGACCTGGTCCTGCATCAGCGCGATCAGCGGCGAGACCACGACGCCGATCCCCGGACGGACCAAAGCCGGCACCTGGAAGCACAGCGACTTGCCGCCGCCGGTCGGCATCAGCACCATCGCGTCGCCGCCGGCGATCACATGGTCGATGATGCCGGCCTGCTGCCCCCGGAACGCATCGTAGCCGTAGACCCGGCGCAGGGTTTCCAGCGCCGCGTCGCGGCTCTTTATGGATAGGGCTTGGCTCAAAATATTGAGGTGTTCTCGTTTTCCAACGCAAGCCCTATG
>NZ_JBYRFX010000370.1:0-2223 GCF_057815775.1 Inquilinus sp. | reverse complement strand
GCCGCTTGCGGTGGCCTCAGGCCGCCGTCGTCGGCACCGGGACCGGCAGGGTGTCGTGGCCGGTGACCGGGGCCGGCAGGTGGATTTCCGTGGCCGGGGCGATGCCGCGGGCCGGGCCGGGAATGCGCCAGGCCAGGGTGTCGAAGCCGTGGCAATGGCCGCACAGGGCGGACCAGTGATCGGCATGGGCGCCGCAGGAATCGCAGTCCCAGACCTCGTCCGGGGCGGCGGTCTGCGCCTTGGCCAGCCAGCTGCGCGCCGCGATTGGGTCGTTGCGCTCCGCCGTCTCCAGATCCGCCAGCAGGCGGTAGACCCGCCGTGACGGCGCGACCTGCTCGGCCTTCAGCAGATGGCCGCGGGCGCTGCCCCACAGCTGGGCCGACAGCTCGGCCTCGGCCAGGGTGGTCAGGCCGGATGCCGCCTCGGGCCGCAGCCGCACCAGCTTCTCCAGCCGCTTGACCTTGAGCAGCGATCCTTCGTCGGCGGGGCCCAGCGCGGCATAGGCGCGGGCGATCTCCAGATGCGGCACGCGGGCCCAACTCTTCTCCAGCAGGCGCGCCGCCGGGCCGTCGCGGCCGGTCTGCAGCAGCAGCTGGCTTTCCTGCAGCGCCGCCGGCACGAAGTCCGGCTCCAGCCCGACCGCCTTGTGGGCGAAGTCCAGCGCCTGGGACGGGTTGCCTGCGGCGGCGGCCTCGCGGCTGCGCTCGACCAGGATGCGGGTCTTGAAGCGGCGCCCGTCCTCGGGCGTGATCGACTTCACCCGCACCGCATGGGCCAGGCTGAGCTGCGCGTCGGCCCAGCGGTGCTGCGCCACCTCCAGGTCGAAGCATGCGCGATGGGTCCAGGTCGCATCCGGCCGCAGCGAGCGGGCGCGCTGCGCCATCTCCAGCGCCCGGCTGGAATCCTGGCTGCGCAGCGACTGGTTCAGCAGGCCGCGCAGGCCCAGGAACTCCATGTCCGGCCGGCGCAGCATCGCCTCGAAATAGCGGTTGGCGGCGCCGTCGTCGCCGGCCAGCTGGGCCGCCTGGGCCGACAGCAGCAGGGTCAGCGGCGGCTCGTCCAGCAGCACGTCGGCCTTGCGGGCGAAGCGCCGCGCCGCCTCGGCGTCGCCGGCCGCGACCGCGACCATGCCACGGGTCAGGGCGCGATAGCCCTTCTCGCGCCGGACGAAGCGGCGGCCTTCGACAAAGCGGCCCGGTGCCCGCCGCAGCGAGCGCCAGAAGCGGTAGAGCCAAGCGGTCAGCAGCATCAGCAGCGCCGCCACCGCCACCAGCAGGGCGACCGAGGTCTCGATCACCCGGCCTTGCCACTGGATCTCGACATGGCCCGGGCGGTCGGCCAGCCAGACCGCGGCCGCGATCAGGATGGCGAGCTTGAGGGCGTAGAGGACCAGACGCTTCATGGCGTCTTCGGCGCAGGGGTGTCGGCGGCCGGCTTGGCCGCAGGGGCGTCGGCATCGGCGCTGCCGGCGGCGCTCAGGCGCTGCACGGCCAGGGCCGACAGGCCCTGCAACGCCGTCTCGGCCGCCAGCCGGGATTCGGCCTGGGCGCGCCAGCCGGCCATCGCCGTGGCGGTCGGGCCGGACAGGGCCTTGATCGCATCGACCGCGCCGGCCAGGTCGCCACGCTGCAGCCGGCCTTCGGCCCGGGCCAGCACCGCGTCGGTGCTGTCGCCTTCGACCTCGCCGGGGGCTGGGCGGACGGTGACCAAGCCGCTGACCACGTCGAGGCTGCGGTCGATCCAGTCGCCGTTCTGCGGCTTGTCGGCCTGGCGCGCGGCTTCCGCCGCCTGGGCGAAGCCGGTGGCCAGGGCGGTGCGGCTCGGCACGCCTTTCGCCGCCGGCTCCAGTGCCGACACGGCGTTGGCGATGGCCGGGTCGTTCTGGGCCAGGCCGCGCAGCAGGGCCAGGGTCTGGTCCAGTGGCGCGCCGCTGTCCAGGGCGCTGCGCAGCTGGCCGGCGGCCAGGCTCAGCGCCTGCGCGCCGGTGTCGCTGTTGCGCAGCCGCTCCACCGCCGCCTTCACGGTGTCGAGCTGCTGCTGCACGGTCGCCAGGGTGGTGCCGTTGGCCTGGGCGCCGGAGGACAGGGTGGCGACGGTGTCGCTCAGGGTCCGGACCGCGGCCTGGGCCGATTCCAGCGCGGCGACCCGGGTCTCCAGCGCCGCAACGGTTTCAGGGGTCACGCCTGCGGCTGGGGGGGCTGCAGCCGGTGCCGGGGCCGGAGC
>NZ_JBYRFX010000369.1:0-2847 GCF_057815775.1 Inquilinus sp. | reverse complement strand
CCACGGTTGTCTTCCCCATCCCGCCAGGCCCGACGATGCTGGCGAAGCGCCGCTGCCGAAGCAGCGCGCCCACCGCGGCCACCGACTGGTCACGCCCAAAGATTCGCAACAGCGATGCGGGCAGGCTGGGCTGCCGTATCCTGGGTTTGGTTCCTTGCGCCGAAGCGGGCTCATCCGTGGCCGGAGAGTGATGGATCGGCGCGACGAAGCAGTATCCGCGCCCTGCGATATTGACGATGTATCGCGCCCCGCTTTCGCCATCGCCAAGTGCCTTGCGAAGCGCGGAAACGTGGACTCGAACATTGGCATCCTCGACAGTGACGTCGGGCCATACGGCGGTCATCAGGTCCCGTTTGTTCACGACGTCCCCGGCGCGCGCGACGAGAGCGATCAGGATGTCGAGAGCGCGGCCGCCAAGAGGGAGCCGCTCGCCTTCTTTCATCAGCAGCCGTTCGGCCGCGATCAGTCGGAATGGTCCGAAAATTGAGACATCGCCGACGACCGGTTCGACGCCACTTGCCATTTCCGTGACAGAGCCTCCGGGTCGGGTCGGTTCACCTCCAACGCCCGTATGATATCACGGCGCAGCTTCACCGACGACACCGGTCGCTCGGCTATGCGCTTCACTTCAAGGCTGCTCCAGGTCGGTCAGGAGGCGCGCCGCGATCTGCATATCCGGCGTCTCGAATCCCTCGGTAAAGCGTTGATAGACGCCCGCCAGCATCGCGCGTGCAGTGTCGATGCGCCCCTGCTTTGCCCAAAGGCGGGCAAGCGCTGTCGAGGATCGCAATTCCCAGGCCAGGGCTGACTGGCTGCGTGCAAGATCGAGGGAGCGGAGCAAGATTTGCTCAGCGGCTGGAGCGTTGGTTTGCGACTCCACCAGCAGTATCTCGCTTTGAACCCGTAGAAGATCGGGCAGCTCGAGAGTTCCTGGTCGCGCCACGGCTCGTTCGATGACGATCCTTGCGGCGGTAGATCGGCCGCAACACGCCAAACCCTCCGCCAGGGTGCGATAAGCGGCCGTCGCCGCGATTTGGTAGTCATTTGGCCTGATTTCCGCGATCAGCGGCTCCAAGAGCGCGATTCCTTCCGTTGTTGCGCCGCGGAGGATCATGAGCTCGCCCCGCAACGCGGATCCGACGGCATCGTAGAAGGGCAGGGCATGCCGATTTGAGTCGTAGAGAGCCCGATCAAGCGCCGAGGCCGCGCCCTCAAAATCTTTGCGCCACAAGAGCACAGGGGTCAGGCCGAGCAGCGTCATGCAGCGGGTCACCGGGTGGCGGCACTGCCCAATCTCGTACAGCGCGATCTGGATGGCCTCCGCCGCTTGATCGGGGAAACCGCGGAGCCAAAGCGTTCGGGCAAGGATGACACGCGCCAGAACCTGATGATCATAGCCGAAAAAGTTGACGTGAAGTCCGGCTGATGCAGCCGCGAGGTTGAAGCCCGCTTCACAATGGCGCTGAGCCTCCGCCTGGTTGCCCGCCATGTGATGGGTATGGCCGTATCTCCACTCGGCGCCGACGATGCCTGGCAGACCGAATTTTGCAGAAACCGCGGCATTTCGATCGGCCATCGACAAAGCCGTCGTGAAATTGGTGCGCCTGATGTGAAAGAGACTTAGGCCGGTCAAAAAATGTATTTGATGCTCAACCTCTCCAGAGGATTCGGCCAATTCGAGGCCGCGTTCAATTTCGGAGCGCACTTCATCGGTGTTGCCGCTGGTATACATCTGCGCGATGGCCAGCGATTTCCGCAATATCAGCTCTTGGACGATATTCCCGCTGGATTTTTGGAGAACCACGAGGGCGCGCTGGCACCAATATTGGCACTCGCCCAACAGAGACGCACCAAGGAAGAGGGATGTGGCTTGGATCGAGAGTTCGGTGCCGATTGCCACATCGCCTCGATCAGAAAAGCTCCACTTGAGGGCCGCGCGAACATTGCCGATATAGAATGAGAAGGCAGATTCGTTCTGTATCTCCAAATTCGAGATCTGGACGATATCCGAATTGACGAGCAGGTTTGATAAGTAAATAGCATGGCGTCTTTTGATGATATCTTCATCACCGGTTTGCTCGAGCAGTGTCGAGGCGAAGGCCCGGGTGGTATCGAGTAGACGATAGATGACGGATTCACCTGTCGGTGAAATTCTGATGAGCGACTTTTCGACGAGGCTCACGATCGCTTCCGCCGTAAGCGAGGCCGAGGTGCCGTCATCCCCGGCCACGGACTGGGCGGCTTCGAGCGTGAAGGCTCCAAAAAATACGGACAGGCGTATCAAGACCCGCCTCTCGTTCTGAGTGAGGAGGCCATAGCTCCATTCGAGCATGGCGCCCAAGGTCTGGTGCCGAGGTGCCGCATTCCGGCGACCCTTCCAGAGCAACCGGAGCGGGTTGCTGACGAGTTCGGATGTCCCGCGAATCCCGAAGGTGCCGACGCGGCTGGCGGCGATCTCGATCGCCAGGGGAATGCCGTCGAGATGGCGGCAGATGCCGGCGACCAGCGGCGCGTCGGCGTTGCTCAGTGCCAGATTGTAACCGCTGGCGGTCGCACGTTCCATGAACAGCTGTACTGCGGGTGACGACAGCGTGTCCGCGGCGGACAGGTGCAATGCGTCTGTCGGTCCGTCTAGGGGTGGGAGGAGATGGATATGCTCGCCTGCGACCCTTAGCGGCTCTCGACTGGTCGTGAGCAGGTGAAGATGGGGTGCCTCGCCAATGAGCCGGGCGGCCAGTGCCGCCACGGCCTTGATCACATGTTCGCAGCTGTCGAGGACGAGGCAGATCCGCCGATCGGCCAAAATGGAAAGTAAGCCCGGCAAAGGGTCTTCGGCGGGAACATAGG
>NZ_JBYRFX010000368.1:0-2883 GCF_057815775.1 Inquilinus sp. | reverse complement strand
CCCGTGACGCCATTCCGGCCGGGCGAACTCCACGATCAGGGCATCCGGCGGCACGTCCAGCCGGGCCGCGAGCTGGTCGCGAAGCTCGGCCCATTGCGGATCCTGCGGCCGCATCTCGTCCGCATCCAGTTCCGTGGCCCGCATGCGCTGCGCAGAGGCGTCGCCGATCAACGCCGCCTTGATCTCCGTAAAGGCGACGACCGGTTCCGGCGCGGGCGGAAACACCAGCACCAGCGCCAGGTTCAGGATCTGGATGAACAGCACGCTGGCCACCAGCAGCATGAAGATCCGGACGAACAGGGGCAGGCGGCGGAGGCTCAGCATGGCTCCCTCACAGCTTCTGCGTGGCGGGCACGAACATGTAGCCTTCGTTGCGGACGGTGCGGATCAGCTCACAATCCACCGCCCGCAGCTTGCGGCGCAGGCGGCTGACCTGGACGTCGACGGCGCGGTCGAAAGATTCCGAATCGGGGCCCCGCGCGACATTCAGCAGCTGCTCCCGCGTCAGCACGCGCCGCGGCCGTTCGACGAAGGCGCGCAGCACGGCGAACTCGCCATCGGTCAGATGCACCAGCACGCCGGACGGGTTCTTCAGCTCACGTGCCGCGAAATTGACGGTCCAGCCCAGGAAGCCGACGCGCAGCAGCCGCGACTCCGGCATGTCGCCGGCGGCACTCCGCCGCAGGGTGGCCCGCACCACGGCCAGCAGCTCGCGGGGATTGCAGGGCTTGCCGAGATAATAGTCGCCGCCGCTCTCCAGCCCGATGACCCGGTCGCCCGGCCGGTCCATCGCACTCAGCATGATGACCGGCGGCCGCGACGTTTCCGCCAGGCGGCGGCAGGCCGAGATGCCGTTCTCCCCCGGCATCAGGACGTCGAGGATCACGAGGTCGATGCGATGGTCCGCCAGCGTGCGGTCCATGGCGCGCGTGTCCGCGGCCGGGAACACCTGGAAGCCATGCGCGCCGAGGCTCTCGGCGATCACGTCGCGGATCCCGGGGTCGTCGTCGACGACAAGAATGTTCACCGCATCGCTCATCCATCGCCCCTGTCCAGGCCTGTGATGTCCCATCAAGCATCCGATTGTTGCTGCATGATTTCCCGAGGCGAATTCGGGTTGCCGGCCGGTTGAAATCCGGTGGAAACAATCGGCGGCTTAGGTGGCTCATCTCTTCCTGCAGGAAAGACAGAAGATGAAAGCCGCCTCCGCCTTCGTCGATCAGACCGATCCTGTTGCCATGTCGCCGCGGCGGCCTGTGATCATCACGGGCCAGGACCCGATCTCCGTCGCCAGTCGCCATCGTTATCCGATGGAGATTATCCTGCTGTGCGTGCGCTGGTACTGCCGGGATGGCGCCAGCTATCGTGAGCTGGCCGAGAAGATGCAGGCGCGAGGGCTTGGGGTCGATCACGCGACCATCTTCCGCTGGGTCCGGCGCTACGCTCCGGGCATTGCGAAGGATGTCCATGCGCTGGGCCGGCCGGGCCCGTGGCAGCTCGACGAAAGCTGCGTCCGGGTCGACGGGCAGTGGATGTACCTGTTCAGGGCGATGGACGGGCAGGGCCGGGTCATCGACCTGATGCTGTCGGACCACCGCAACATGCGTGCCGTCCACCGCTTCCTCGGCAAGGCCGTCGAGGCCGCGAGGCTGCGGCCGGTCGAAGGCCGGGCCGGAATGGGGGGCGCATGATGCCGATCGGCGCCGATGCCCTCGACCTGCTCGACCGGCTGCTGGAAGCCGCCTACGTCAATGGCGTGCTGGTGGCGGGCTTCCTCGACCACGCCACGATGGGCCTGTCGCCCTATCTGCTGTTTCCCCTGATCGGGGTTCTTGTCGGCGGGCTCGCCGACCTCCTGCTGCGCGGCCTGGGGTCAAGCGCCGGCTCCATCGGCAAAGCGGCCGGGCGGTATCTCCTGGGTGGTCTCATCGGCCTGTGCGTCTCCGGCCTCTGGTCCTATGCGGCGGTCGCCTCGGGCGGCTGACGCATCGGGGTCAATCCGTCCGCCCGGCCCCGTCCGCAACGGGCGACTCGACCGGGACCGCCGCCTCCGCTGCCGGCTCAGCCGGGACCGCGGGCGTCCGCGCCGCCAGCTTCGATGCCAGCCGGGCGCGGCGCTCGCGCAGCCGATGCCGCCCCCAGGCGGCGATCTCCGACAGGTTCTGGAACACCGGCAGCTTGGGCTGGGCGCCGCGGCTCGGCTCCAGCGCCAGCCCGACTTCGGTGACCAGGTTTTCGTCGTCGACGGCGCGGACGATCAGCTCGACCCCGCCGACCGGCAGCCGGTCGCCGATCTCGACCCGGCCGCCGAAGGCGTCCTGCAGGAAGACGCCGATCGGCCGGGTCTCGCCCGGGTCGGGCAGGGCGAAGCCGTAGCTTTCCGCCACCTCGGCCAGCGGCGCCTCGGCATGCAGGGTGAAGTCGCCGAAGAAGTCGCGGTCATCCTCGGCCAGCCGGGTCGGGGTGGCGAACAGCCGGTCCAGGAGCCGCACCTGCTGCGGCGGGGTGAAGATGTAGACTTGGTCGCCACTCTGCAGCCGTCCGGCATGGTGGATGTCGACCGACTGGCCGTCGCGCACGATCAGGGCGGGCCGGGCCCAGCGCGGGATGCGCTCGCCGCGGGCCACCGGGCTCTGCGCCGCGATGCGGTACACCACCAGCTCGTGGTTGGCGCGGCCCGGCAGCTCCAGCTCGACGCGGTCGACCGGGCCGATCCGCGGCGGCACGATCAGGCCCAGCCATTTCGCCAGCGGCCGGATGGTCCAGCCCTGCAGCAGCAGCGAGAACACCACCACCAGGAAGACGCCGTTGAAGATCACCCGCCCCTCGGGCAGCTGCGCGATCAGCGGCAGGATGGCCAGCAGGATCGACACCGCGCCGCGC
>NZ_JBYRFX010000367.1:0-8324 GCF_057815775.1 Inquilinus sp. | reverse complement strand
CGCCGGCGATCGTCCCCTCATCCGCCGCCACCATCCCGGCCGCCTTGGCCCGGGCCGCGGTGGCGGCGCTGCGGCCGTCGAGCAGGGTGGGCACGGCCGCGCCGTGATCGGTCAGGCGGCGGGCGACGCCGCTGCCCATCGCCCCCGCGGCGATGACGGCAATGGTCGATGGCATGCAAGCTCCTCCGGTCCGTCGGCGGCCGCCCTTCCGAACCCCGACCCGGCGATGATGGCGCGATCCGCCGCCGCCCGAAAGCACCGATGTCGCCGCATATCCGACAAAACCGAGGGACGCATCAGTGCCCGGCATATGTCCGGCCGGAGGGCGGCAATGCACTGGTGCCTATTCCGGATCCTCCACATGCCGCCGGGCGTGCTCGGGGATGATCACGCCGGGCAGTTTCCGGCTGGTCCAGATGTGGACGGCGTCGGTCAGGTCCAGCGGCTCGTCGAGAGAGCCGCCTTTGATGCAGACATCGTCCTCCCGGTCCTTGTCGCCATCCCAGAGGCGCGATCCGCAATTCGGGCAGAAGAAGGAGACGATGGTCCACCCCGATTTCGCCGGCCGGGACCAGCTATGGATCTCGCCCCCCAGGAGGTGCAGGTCGGCGCTGCGGAAGAACGCCGAAATCCCGAACGCCGAAGCCGATTGCTTCCGGCATTCGCGGCAGTGGCAGACATACAGGCCGAGCGGCGGCCCTGCGAGTTCGTACCGAACCCTGCCGCATTGGCAACCGCCCGTGAGGGGCTTTCCAGGCGTCGCGTCTTCCATCGGTTTCCCTCCTGAAGAGACAGTGTCGGAGCCTCGCCCTACCCACCCCGCCGGAAGCGCAGCACCCCGCTGCGGTTGAGCGACAGGCGGACGTGGTCGCCGGCGCCCCCACCATCAAACGCCAGGCAGATCCGCTGCGGCCAGGGGCCGTCCTTGCCCTCGGCCAGCAGCCGGTCGCCGCCGAGCGATGTCAGCGGCGCCGAAATCCGGGCCGGGCCGATGCCGATCTCCATCCGGTCGCCGGCGATGGTGAAGCCGGCATGGTGGTCCGGGCAGGACCAGTCGCCCTGCACCCGGTCCAGCGCATCGTCCGGCGCCACGGGGTGGAAGCGGCGGGCGACGTGGCCGATCTCGCCTTCGACCGCCGCCCCGGTCCAGCGCAGCCGCATCGGGAAATGGGCGGCGAGCGAGACCGACCAGCCGTCTTCGCCGCGATACAGCGTCTCGCCGCTGCCGAGGAAGCTGGCGACGCCGTCCTTCATCTCCAGCCATTCCGCGCCCTGCTCCGCCGCATACAGCCCGTCCGGAATCCCGGTGCCACGGGCCGGCAGCTCTTCGCCCAGCAGCGCCGCCATCAGCTTCAGCGCCAGGCCGTGCGAGACCGTGTCCTCGCGGTTCGAGACCACAGCGGCCCCGACGCCCTGCTCCGGGTCCAGCAGGAAATAGGTCTTGTAGCCGAGCAGCGACCCGCCATGCCCGACCAGCCGGCGGTTGCCGAGCCGCGACCAGGCGAGGCCGAGGCCGTAGCCGGTCGGTCTGCCGTCGGCCAGATGCCGCGTCGCCGCCTGCCGGGCCAGCACGCCGCGGCCGGGACCGCGATCCGCCAGCACCGCCTGCTGCCAGCGCACCAGATCCTGCAGGCTGCCGGTCATGCAGCCGGAGGCGGAGAGGTGCCGGCCCGAGGCGGCGAGCTGCCAGGCACCGTCCGCAGTCTTCCAGTAGCCGGGGGCCAGGCCGCGGATCGGGTCGAACCAGGTCTCCGGCACCCGGAAGCCGATGCCGAGCGGTTCGGCGATGCGGTCGCGCACCAGGTCAGCGAAGGCCGTGCCCCGGCGCAGCAGCGCCCCGTCGAGCAGCCGGTAGCCGGTGTTGGAATAGGAGATCTCGTGCCCGGACGGGAAGTTCAGCTCGGTCAGGCGGCAGACGAAATCCTGCGTCTCCTCGCGCCCGATCACGGCGCCCTGCGGGATGCCGAGCAGCCCCAGCGTCTCGCCCGCATCCGGCAGCCCGCCGGTCATGTCGAGGGCACGGCCGACCGTGACCGTGGCGAGGTCGCCCTGCAGCGCCGGCAGCAGCAGGCCCAGCGGTACGTCCAGGCCGATGCCGTCCTGGTTGAGCGTAAGTGCGGCGAAGACATGCTTGGTGACCGAGGCGTAGCGCACCACCGTGTCGCCGGAGAAGGCATTGCCGCCGGCCAGGCTGTCGACCCCGCCGCAGGCCTCGGCCCGGATCTCCCGCGCATCGAACACCGCGACGCCGCCGCCGGGTTCGCCCGGCCCCCAGGCCGCCGCGATCTCCGCCGCCGCATCCGCCGCCGCCGACCAGCGCAACTCTCCGCCCGCCATCATCGCCTCCCGCTTCGATTTGGCCGTCGTCCCGCGGCCGTCACCGGATCACAAGCCGTTATAGGCACGATCACGGGAATTGGCTTCCCCGCGCCTGCGATCCCTTCCTACCCTGGGAGACGAGTCGCAGGGAACCGCGGGCCACGAAGGGCTGCGGCGCGAAAAGGGAGGGATCGACGTGCCGGAGACCGATCGCGATGCGCTGTACCGCAAGGTCAGCCGGCGCATCATTCCCTTCATGATCCTGCTGTACCTCGTCAGCTTCCTCGACCGGGTGAACATCAGCTTCGCCGCGCCGACCATGAACGCCGATCTCGGCATCTCGCCCTATGCGTTCGGCTGGGGCGCCGGGATCTTCTTCTTCGGCTATTTCCTGTTCGAGGTGCCGAGCAACGTGATGCTGGTGAAGGTCGGCGCCCGGCTGTGGATCTGCCGGATCATGCTGACCTGGGGCGTGATCTCAGCGGCCATGGCCTTCGTCCACGGCATCTGGGGCTATTCCATCCTGCGCTTCCTGCTCGGCGCCGCCGAGGCCGGGTTCCTGCCCGGCATGATCCTGTACCTGACCTAGTGGTTCCCGGCGGCGCGGCGTGCCCGCTTCGTCGCCCTGTTCATGGCGGCGGTGCCGCTGGCCACCGCCATCGGTGCGCCGATCTCCAGCATCATCCTCGACGCCACCCACCAATGGTTCGGCCTGACCGGCTGGCAGTGGCTGTTCATCATCGAGGGGCTGCCGGCCTGCCTGCTGGGCCTCGCCGTGCTGGCGGTGCTGCCGGATGGGCCGCTGAAGGCAAGCTGGCTGACGGATCCGGAGCGCGCCGCCATCGCCGCCGACCTGGCAAGCGACCGCGCCGCCGCCACCCACCGCCCGCTGCACGCGCTGTGGCCGACCCTGTCCGACATCCGGGTGCTGCTGCTCAGCCTGGTCTATTTCGGCATCGTCATCGGCCTCTACGGCATCGGCCTGTGGCTGCCGCAGATCGTCAAGGGCATGGGCTTCTCCACCCTGCAGACCGGCTGGCTGATCGCCCTGCCCTATCTCGTCAGCGCCGGCGCGATGCTGGCCTGGGGCCGGCACAGCGACCGCACCGGCGAACGGGTGCTGCACATCGCCCTGCCGGCGCTGCTGAGCGCCATCGGCTTCGCCGGCAGCATCGCCACGACGTCGAACCTCCTGTCGCTGCTGTGCCTCGGCGTCGCCGCGATCGGCATCTACGCCACGCTCGGGCCGTTCTGGACCGTGCCGCCGATGTTCCTGGGCGGCACCGCCGCGGCCGGCGGCATCGCCCTGATCAACTCGATCGGCAATCTCGGCGGCTTCGTCGGGCCCTATGCGGTGGGCTGGATCAAGGATTCGACCGGCAGCTTCACCGCAGGGATGGCGCTGCTGGCCGCCAGCCTGGCCGTCGCCGCCCTGGCCGCCATGCTGCTGGGGCGGCAGCTGCGCCGGTCGGAGATGCCGGGCTGAAATCGAGGCCTTTCGCCGCTAACCTCCGGCCGCCCCGGCGCGTACTGTAGACGCCGCCGCACGGCCAAACACGAGGGATCCCCGTCATGTCGTCCGCCTCTCCGCAGCTCCGCATCTGGGGCCGGGTCAATTCGGTCAATGTGCAGAAGGTGCTGTGGTGCGCCGCCGAGCTCGACCTGCCCTATGAGCAGATCGACGCCGGCCTGCACTTCGGCCGCAACACCGAGGCCGACTACCTAGCGATGAACCCGAACGGCAAGATCCCGCTGCTGACCGATGGCGACTACGTGCTGTGGGAGTCCAACGCGATCATGCGCTACCTCGCCCTGCAATATGGCGACGGCTCGACGCTGTATCCGCAGGACCCGAAGATTCGCGGCGGGGTGGAGCGCTGGATGGACTGGAGCCTGTCGACCCTGCAGTCGGCGGAGCGGCCGGTGTTCTGGGGCCTGGTGCGGACGCCGCCGGCCGAACGCGACATGGCGGCGATCCAGGACGCGGCCGACACCGTGGGCGGGCTGTGGGGCATCGTCGACCGCCACCTGGCCGGCCGCCGCTATCTGGAGGGCGAGGTGTTCACCCTCGCCGACATCGTGCTGGGCGCCTATGTCCGCCGCTGGTATGGCGTCGAGGGCGTCACCAAGCCGGCGCTGCCGCAGCTGGAGCGCTGGTATGCCGGGCTGGCCGAACGCCCCGGCTTCCAGCGCTTCGTCGCCCCGGCCCTGACCTGATAGGACCTATCGTCATGACGATCGAGCTCTATACCTGGAACACCCCCAACGGCCGCAAGATCAGCGTGGCGCTGGAGGAGATGGGCCTGCCCTACACCGTCCACCCCGTCAACATCAGCAAGGGCCAGCAGCACGCGCCGGACTTCCTGAAGATCAGCCCGAACAACCGGATCCCGGCGATCGTCGACCCCGACGGCCCGGCCGGGGCGCCGATCAGCGTGTTCGAATCCGGCGCCATCCTGCTGTATCTCGGTGAGAAGACCGGCCGGTTCCTGCCGGTCGGCCTGGCCGAACGGGTGCCGGTGCTGGAATGGCTGATGTGGCAGATGGGCGGCTTCGGCCCGATGCCCGGCCAGGTGCATCACTTCCTGACGGTGGAGTCCGAGGACGACCGCCGCTACGGGCTGGAGCGCTACAGCAAGGAGACGCGGCGGCTGTACGGCGTGCTCGACCGCCGGCTGGCCCAGGCCGAATTCGTCGCCGGCCCGCTGTCGGTGGCGGATTTCGCCATCCTCGGCTGGGCCTGGCGGCATGAGCGCCACCAAGTCGACCTGGCCGAGTTCGTGCAGGTCAAGCGCTGGTACGAGGCGCTGCTGGCCCGGCCCGGCGTGCAACGCGGCCTGGCGGTAAAGCTGGACTGAGGCCAGTTCCGTTCCGCACCCCTTCGCCGTAAGCTGCGGCGACCATCCCCGCTGGCGCCGATGCCGAACCGCGACCGCCCTTCCCGCCTGCCCTGGCTCGGCCTGCTTGCCGGCACGCTGCTGGTCCTCGGCGCGTTGCCGGCCCAGGCCCGGCCGATGGAGTTCAGCCGCCAGGGCCCGGCTGTGGATTGCGACAGCTGCACCTGGATCCTGGCCGAGGGCGAGATCGACGCCGGCACGCCCGAGCGGTTCCAGGCCTTCCTGGCGCGTGAGCCGGACGCGCCGCATCTGGTCCGCCTGAATTCGATCGGCGGGCTGATCGCCTTCGGCATGCGGCTGGGCCAGATGATGCGTGAGGGCGGCTTCGACACCGTGGTCGGGCAGGCCAAGGTGCGCGGCGCCGATGGCAGCACCACGACCCAGCTGTCGAACTGCTATTCCGCCTGCACCATCGCCTTTCTCGGCGGCGTCCACCGCAGCATCGGCGACGGCGCCTTCGGCATCCACCGCCCGGCGATCCGGCCGGCAAGCCCCGACCAGCCGGCCTTCGACAACGAGCAGACCGAAACCGCGCTGAGCTTCTGGACCTACTATATCGGCGCCTACACGCTGCAGATGGGAATCAGCGCCGATTTCGTGTCCAAGACCTTCGCCGACCCGGCGATCCGCCTGCTCGATCATGACGATTTGGTGCGCCTGAACATCGTCACCGGCTTTCCCCTCAAGCCCACCACCGCGAAGCCGAAGCCGGGCTGACAGCCGACGGTATGTTGCAGCGCGATTGACAGAACCGGCGCGCCCCGTATCCTGGGCAGGACACCACGAAATCTTCTTGCCCGAAGGGGCAGGAGCGGCAACGAAGCCCCATCCGCACACCGGCGACGGTGCGCCATGGGGCTTTGTGCGTTTTGGGCACAGGGATAGGCAGCACGGTGCGGACGAGTTACGCGATCGGTCTTCTCTATTCGACCACCGGGCCCTATGGCGCGATCGGCCGCGATGCGCTGGACGGCGCCATGATGGCGCTGGACGAGGTCAACGCCGATCCCGGCTTCGGCTTCACCCTGTCGCCCTTCGCCGCCAATCCCGAAGGCGTGATCGACCGCTATCACGCGCTGTGCGAGGCGGCGATCCGCGAAGGCGGCTGCCGCCAGATCGTCGGCACCATCACCTCCCTGTCGCGCAAGGAGGTGCTGCCGACGATCGAGAAGCATGACGCGCTGCTGTGGTACATTTGCCCCTATGAGGGCTTCGAAAGCAGCGAGGCCGTGATCTACACCGGCGCCTGCCCGAACCAGCACATCGTGCCGCTGTTCCAGCATGTGCTGCCGCGCTGGGGCACCCGCGCTGCCCTGGTCGGGTCGAATTACATCTGGGGCTGGGAGGTGAACCGCGTGGCGCGCGAGCTGATCGGTGCCTGCGGCGGCGAGGTGCTGGCCGAACGCTATCTGCCGATCGGCAGCACCGAGGTCGACCGCCTGATCCAGGAGATCCGCGACAAGCGGCCCGACTTCGTCCTGAACAACCTGATCGGCCCGTCCAGCTACGCCTTCTTCCGGGCCTATCGGGCGCTGGCCGATGCCGATCCGGATTTCGCGCCGGACCGCCGGCCGATCGTCAGCTGCAACCTGACGGAATGCGAGCTGGACCTGGTCGGCCCCGCCGGCACCGGCCATCTCAGCAGCGCGATCTATTTCGAGGGCGTCGACAGCGCCGAGAACCGGGCTTTTCGCCAGCGGCTGCGAGCCCGCTGGGGCGCGGGTCGCCGCTCCTCCGCCTTCCTCGCCGGCGGCTACACCGCGGTGCGGATGCTGGCCGAGGCGATCCGCGAGGCCGGCACCGATGCGCCGGAGGCGCTGCGCCCGGTGCTGCACGCCAGGCGCTTCGCCACGCCGCTCGGGCCCCTGACCATCGATCCGCGCACCAACCATGCGGCCCTGACGCCCTATCTCGGCCGGATCGCCGGGGATGGCGGCTTCGAGTTGATCGACGCCGCCGCGGCGCCGCTGGCGCCGGACCCCTATCTTGTCGAATTCGACGCCGCGGCCCTGACCCGGCGGGTGCGGGGCCCGGATGCGGCCCGGCCGCGGATCCGGCGGGTGAAATGACCATGCAGCGCGCCGCCACCCCCAATTTCCGCGGCCGCAGCGCCGTGGTGCTGCACCGGCCGCATGCCGCTGCCGACGCCGTGCTGCGCCAGCTGGAACGGCTGGGCATCGCCGCGCGGCCGGCCTGGCCAGGGCTGGCGGTCGAGGATCTGGCCGCTGATTTCGTGCTGTTCGACGCCGACACCGCCCATGACGGCCAGTTCCCCTGGCCGGCCGGCGCACCGCCGATGCCGCTGGTCGCGCTGATCGGGTCGGAAGCGCCGGGCCGGCTGGACTGGGTGCTGGCCCAGGGCGCCACCGCCCATCTGCTGAAGCCGGTCGCTTCCGGCGGCGTGTTCAGCGCCCTGGTGATCGCCAGCCACGGCTTCGCCGAACGCCGCGCCTGGGAAGTCAGGATCGCCGATCTGGAGACCCGGCTGCGGCTGCGCCCCGTCGTCGTTCGCGCCATCCTGGCGCTGATGGCGCAGCGCGGGCTGGACGAGGCGGATGCCTTTCGCGAGATCCGCAGCGCGGCGATGCGGCAGCGCTGCAGCATCGAGGAATATTGCCTGGACCTTGCCGCCGGCGCATCCGGCCCGGCCACTGGCCGGCGGGAGGCCTGACGAAATGTCGGTCCTGAAGCAACTGCTGCGCCGCAAGCTGGCCCTGTTCGGCCTGGCGGTGATCCTGGTCATCGTCGGCGCCGCGGTGTTCGCCCCCTGGATCGTGCCGTTCTCGCCCGACGACCAGATGTTCGACGGGCTGACGCTTGAGGGCGCGCCCCTGCCCCCGGACGGCAAGTTCTGGATGGGCACCGACTTGTTGGGCCGGGACATGTTCTCGCGCCTGGTCTACGGCGCCCAGACCTCGCTGATCATCGGCGTTGTCGCCAATGGCGCCGCGGTGCTGATCGGCACCTTCTTCGGCGTTGTCGCCGGCTTCTTCGGTGGCTGGCTGGGCGCGGTGATGATGCGCTTCACCGATTTGATGATGGCCTTCCCGGCCCTGCTGCTGGCGATCGTGCTGGCCGCGATCTTCAAGCCGTCGCTGTGGATCGTGG
>NZ_JBYRFX010000366.1:0-3187 GCF_057815775.1 Inquilinus sp. | reverse complement strand
GCCCAGGCCAGCCTGAAGCCGGGCAGCCGCAGCAGGGCAGCGATCAGTATCCCAGCCATCGCGGCCGCCCCGCCCAGGGCATTCCGTTCGAAGGTGAAGGCCCCACCGAACAGGGTGCCGCCGATCTCGACCGGTGTCAGCAGCCACAGGTCGAAGATGGCGGTCCAGGCGATGATTGCCGCCACCAGGATGAGGCCTGCCTCCCGACCGAGGATCGACCGGAAAACAGCGGGCCGCGGCACCATGCCGGTCATCTCAGGGATATCTCCATCGCGATTCGCCGGCCATCAGACTACCGGCCTGTGGCTTTTCCCGGGATGACGGATACCCGGAACGGTGCGGGCTGGCCTTGGGCACCGCAGGCATGATCTGCTGCACCGGGGTGTGGCGAAGGAAGGGTTTATGCGCAAACTGGTCCTGGCCGTGGCAGCCGCCTGGCTGGCCGTCGTGCCGGCCGTCGCGGCCGAACCCGTGCTGTCCCTGGCCATCGGCGAACAGGTCCGGGACTACAGCCGGGCCGATCTGCTGGCCCGGCCCGACACGGCGACGATCACCATCGCCCGGGACGTGGCCTACGGCACGGCGATGACCTATCGGGCGGTGCCGCTGGCGGCGCTGCTGGCCGGGCTGGCAGCGCCGCCCGACAGCGTGATCGAGGCGGTGGCCACCGACGGCTTCGCCGCGCAGCTGCCGGTCGACCTGCTCGCCAACACCGATGCGCGGCAGGCCGTGGCCTGGGTCGCGGTCGAGCCGGCGGACGCCCCGTGGCCGGCACTGCCCGGCAAGACCGTCAGCGCCGGTCCGTTCTACCTGGTCTGGACCGGCGACCGGGGGTCGATGATCCGCAGCGAGCAATGGCCGTTCCAGATGGCCCGGCTGTCGAGCCAGCCCTCCCCGGCCCGGCGCTGGCCGCAGCTGGCGGTCGACCCTGCCCTGCCGGCGGGCGATCCGGTCCGGGCCGGGCAGGTCCTGTTCGTCACCGAATGCATGGTCTGCCACCGGCTGAACGGCGCCGGGTCGGCCGATGTCGGGCCCGATCTGAACCGGCCGATGAACCCGACCCGGTACTTCGCGCCGGGGGCGCTGCACGCCCTGATCCGCAACCCCGCCGCGGTGCGCGACTGGCCCGGGCGGCGGATGCCCGGATTCGCGCCGGAGCAGTTGAGCGACCGGGAGATCGACCTGGTGATCGCCTACCTCACCCACATGGCGGCACGGCCGGCACCGTAGCGGGGCCCGCGTCACGGCAGGTGAATCCACGCCGGCTTCCCTGCTAGGGTCGCGCCAGCTTCCGATCTTCCGAGGATATTGCCCGTGAGCACGCTCGATCAGGTTCTGTCGGCCGTCGATGCCGGCTTCGACTCCAGCCTCGACCGGCTGATGGCGTTCCTGCGCCTGCAAAGCATCTCGACCGACCCGGCCTACAAGGACCAGTGCCGCGCCGCCGCCGAATGGCTGGCCGCCGGCCTGGGCGAGGTCGGCTTCGACGCCGCCGTGCGCCCGACCACCGGCCACCCGATGGTGGTCGGCCGCGCCACCGACCACGGCACCGGCCCGTCGGTGCTGTTCTACGGCCATTACGACGTCCAGCCGGTCGACCCGCTGGACCTGTGGCACGCCCCGCCCTTCGAGCCGCGGATCGAGACCGGCGCCGACGGCCTGAAGGTGATCCGCGCCCGCGGCGCCGCCGACGACAAAGGCCAGCTGATGACCTTCGTCGAGGCCTGCCGCGCCTGGAAGGCGGTGACCGGGTCGCTGCCCCTGCCGATCACGGTGTTCTGCGAGGGCGAGGAGGAATCCGGCAGCCCCAGCCTGAACCCGTTCCTGGAGGCCAATCGCGAGGAGCTGTCGCAGGACCTCGCCCTGATCTGCGACACCGGCATGTGGGACGCGCAGACCCCGGCGATCACCACCAGCCTGCGCGGCATGGTCTATGAGCAGGTGACGATCACCGCGGCCAGCCGCGACCTGCATTCCGGCATCTATGGCGGCTCCGCCCGCAACCCGATCCATGTGCTGACCCGGATCCTGGCCGACCTGCGCGACGATGACGGCCGCATCACCGTGCCCGGCTTCTATGACGGCGTGGCCGAGGCGCCGACCCAGCTGAAGGCACAGTGGCAGTCGATGGGCTTCGACGAGGCCGAGTCGCTGCGCCAGATCGGCCTGTCGATCCCGGCCGGCGAGCGCGGCCGGCCGGCGCTGGAGCGGCTGTGGGCGCGGCCGACCTGCGACGTCAACGGCATCTGGGGTGGCTATACCGGCGAGGGCGCCAAGACGGTGATCCCGTCCAAGGCCTTCGCCAAGGTGTCTTTCCGGCTGGTCAGCGACCAGGACCCGACCAAGATCCGCGACGCCTTCCACGAGTTCGTGACGTCCCGCCTGCCGGCCGACTGCACGGCCGAGTTCTGGTCGCGCGACGGCAGCCCGGCCCTGTCGCTTGCGATCGACAGCCCGGCCCTGACCCGCACGCGCGCGGCGCTGCAGGACGAATGGGGCCGGCCGGCGATGCTGATCGGCTCCGGTGGCTCGATCCCGGTGGTCGGGTCGTTCAAGACGATCCTGGGCATGGATTCGGTGATGGTCGGCTTCGGCCTCGACGACGACCAGATCCACAGCCCGAACGAGAAGTACAACCTGACCAGCTTCCACAAGGGCATCCGCTCCTGGGTGCGGATCCTGGCGGCGCTGGCGGAGTAGGACGGGCCGAACCGACCCGGCCTCTTCGGCTGGGTGCGCGCCCGTGAACCCATCGACGCCCCCTCACCGTCATTGCGAGGAGGCGAAGCCGACGAAGCAATCCATCGGCCCGTACGAACGGCTGCATGGGTTGCTTCGCTGCGCTCGCAATGACGGTGAAGTGAGGGTCACGTTTCGTTCATTGCGCCCATCCGGGTCGTTCGTTCATGATCTGTTCATGACCATCGCCCCAACCTCCCCCACGCCAGCCGAACCGGCCGATCCAGGCCGGGCGCTGGCGTTGCGGCAGATCCAGCGGCTGGATCGGCTGGCCGAGATGGCTATGGAGCAGGCCGAGGTGATGCATGCTGACGCGACGCACGCCGAGGTTATGGATCCGGTGCCGGCCGAGCCCGGCAAGCCCGACCCGGATGCCGCCCGCGTCCGGATCACGGAGGCCAGGGCCGCGTTCCAGCGCCACGCCCGGGTGGTCGTCCAGATCACGGCG
>NZ_JBYRFX010000365.1:0-12834 GCF_057815775.1 Inquilinus sp. | reverse complement strand
TCCTTGAACAATCCGGGCCGGCCACCGACTCCGGCGGCCGCGGGCGCTCAGATTGCGAAGGAAGTGCCGCAGCCGCAAGAGGACGCGGCGTTCGGGTTCTTCACCTGGAAGGATGCGCCGATCAGCTCGTCGACATAGTCGATCTCGGCGCCGGCCAGCAGGTCGAGCGACGAATCATCGACCACGACGGTGACGTCGTCGCGCCGGAAGGTCAGGTCGTCGTCACGCACCGTGTCGTCGAACTTGAAGCCGTACTGGAAGCCCTGGCAGCCGCCGCCGGACACCTCGATGCGCAGCATCAGGGCGTCGTTGTGCTCGGCGAGCCTCAACTGGGCGATCCGCCGGGCGGCGCTCTCGGTCAGGCTCAGGATGCGGCCATCGTCTGGCATGGCGTGTCCACCGGTCGAAGGAACTGGTCCCCACTAATGTAGGGAGGGTTCGGTCATATGCAAAGCGTTGGCCGCGACGGCCAGCCCCGCATCGCCGGCGGATCAGGCCGCGCACCGGATTCGGCGGCCGCCATCCGCGACTTTCGGTTGCGGTGTGGCCATGGCGGGCGCAAGGCTACCCTGTGCCCGGATCGAACGATCAGTACCCGCCCAGAATGACCGCAGCCTATGCCTCCCGCCCGGACCGCAGCCGCGGCCGGCTGCACCCCGAGCCGGAAAGCGGCATGCGTTCGCCGTTCCAGCGCGACCGCGACCGCATCGTGCACTCCTCGGCCTTCCGCAAGCTGCAGTACAAGACCCAGGTCTTCATCTATCACGAGGGCGACTATTACCGGACCCGGCTGACCCACACGCTGGAGGTGGCCCAGATCGCCCGGACCATCTGCCGGGCGCTCGGCCTGGACGAGGATCTGGGTGAGGCGGTGGCCCTGGCGCACGACCTCGGACACACCCCGTTCGGCCATGCCGGCGAGGATGCGCTGCACACCGCCATGGCCGGCCATGGCGGCTTCCACCACAACGACCAGACGCTGCGCATCCTGACGTCGCTGGAGCAGCGCTATGCCGGCTTCGACGGGCTGAACCTGTCCTGGGAGGCGCTGGAGGGCGTGGTCAAGCACAACGGCCCGCTGCTGCCGCTGCTGCCCGGGGCGGCGCTGCCGGCCACGATCGATGCGTTCCGCGGCGTCTGGGACCTCGATCTCGGCTCGCAGCCCGGGCCGGAGGCACAGGTGGCGGCGCTGGCCGACGACATCGCCTACACCAACCACGATATCGACGACGCGCTGCGGGCCGGGCTGCTTGACCTCGCCGATCTGCGTCCGCTGCCCCTGGTCGGCCCGGTGCTGGCCGAAGTCGAGGCGCTGCATCCCGGCCTGCCGCGGCGCCGGCTGGTGCATGAGACGGTACGGCGGGTGATCGACCAGATGGTGACCGACCTGCTGGCGGAATCGCGACGGCGCCTCGCCGCGCTGGGCCCGACCTCGGTCGAGGCGGTGCGGACGGCGTCGGAGGCGGTGATCGCCTTCTCCGACACGGTCGCGGCGGATCTCGCCGTGGTGCGCCGTTTCATGTTCAAGGAGGTCTACCGCCACTACCTCGTCAACCGCGAGACCAGCAAGGCGCGGCGGGTGGTACGCGACCTGTTCACCCTGTTCATGGCGGAGCCCAACACCCTGCCGACCGACTGGCGCCGCCAGGCCGAGGCGGCGGGCGCTATCGGCCAAGCCCGGGTGGTGGCGGACTACATCGCCGGGATGACCGACCGCTTCGCCCTGCTGGAACACCAGCGCCTGTTCGCTCTCGACCGGCCGATTTGACTATCTTCTGCATGGAATCAATTTCTTATCGCCCGATCCTCCGATTCGGACTACGATTCCGAATCAGTTGAGGGGAAGGGGATGGTCGACACCGCTACGCAGCTGCGACTCGAACCGAACGGGACCTGGCAGGAAGCGCCGCATGCGCTCCCCATGACCGCTTCGGTTCAGCTCCGGCCGGTGCAGGCAACACTGCCCTGGGGCCGGATCGTCACGGTGGGGTTCATCCTCGTCGTGGTCATCCTGTTCGCCGGCATCCTGATCTCCAGCTACACCACCAACACCACGGTCTCGATGGAAGGCGGCGTGCCGATCATCCGGGCCGACAAGACCGAATTCCGCACCCGGCCGGAACAGCCCGGAGGCATCGACATCCCGAACCAGGACCGCCTGGTGCTGCAGGATCTTGGCCGCAAGCAGGCGCCGCTGACGGTGGCCAGCGTGCTGCCGCCGCCGGAACAGCCGATGCCGCGGCCCGCCGCCGCCGGCAGCGACCAGCGCGGCTGGCGCCTGCCGTTGCCGGCCGCATCGGCCGGGGCCGGGGTGCTCGAAATCCTGCTGCCGCGCGCCGGCCAGGCCGCTGGCCCGGTCCAGGCGCCGGCCCCGGTGGTGGCGCCGATCGCGGTGCCGGACGAATCGGTTGCGCCGGCTGCAGATCCGTCCGCTCCGGCCACGACGGCGGCTGCGGATCCTTCCGCGCCGGCCCCCTCTACCGAATCCGCAGCCGCTGCGGCCGATCCGATCGCCGCGCTGCTGAACGGGCAGGGCGGAACGACACAGGGCTGGGTCGACCCGGACAGCGGCACGCCGATGCAGATGGCGGCCTTGCCGACCCCGCCGGCGGCGGCAGTCCCTGTCATGCCGGCCATCGCCGCGGTGACCGGCGGCCATTTCGCGGTGCAGATCGCGGCGGTCGCCACGCCGGAAGAAGCGCAGGCGGAATGGGCCCGGTTCCAGCGCCGCTTCCCCGAGCTGTTCGGCACGCTGCAGCTGGCCGCGCCGCAGGTGTCGGCCACCGCCCGACTCGGCTACCGGGTGCAGGCGGTGCCGCTGGACCAGGTGACAGCGACACGGCTGTGCGACGCTCTGGCCAGCGAAAAGACCGGCTGCCTCGTCGTTCCCCGCTGAATCCAAGGGTTTCCATGTCTTCGAAGGCCGTCCTGTTCGGCTGCGCCGGCCTTGTCCTGACGGCCGAGGAGCGGCGCTTCTTCCGGGAGGCCGACCCACTCGGCTTCATCCTGTTCCGCCGCAACTGCGACACTCCGGCCCAGCTGGCGGCGCTGGTGGCCGATCTGCGTGATGCGGTCGGCCGCACGGCACCCGTCATGATCGACCAGGAGGGCGGACGCGTCGCCCGGCTGCGGCCGCCGCACTGGCCGTCCTTTCCCGCCGCGGGCCGCTTCGGCGCGCTGGCGGCGATCGATGGGGAGGCGGCGGCGGAGGTGTTGCGGGCCAACGCCACGGCGATCGCGCTGACCGTCGGCGCCGCCGGCATCGATGTGGTCGCCGCCCCCGTCCTGGACCTCGACCTGCCCGGCGCCGACCGCACCGTGGTCGGCGACCGCGCCTTTTCCGGCGACCCGGCCCTGGTCGCCCAGCTGGGCCGCGCCATGGCGGAAGGGCTGCTCGACGGCGGCGCCATGCCGGTGGTCAAGCACCTGCCAGGCCATGGCCGGTCGCGGGTCGACAGCCATGTCGCGCTGCCGCTGGTCGAGGCCGATCTGGAGACGCTGGACCGAACCGATTTCGCGCCATTCCGGGCGCTGGCCGATCTGCCCTGGGGCATGACCGGCCATCTCGTCTTCACCGCCCTGGACCCGGATCATCCCGTCACCCAGTCGCCGACCGCGATCCGCGACGCCGTGCGTGGCCGGATCGGCTTCGACGGCGTGCTGTGCAGCGACGACCTGTCGATGGGCGCCCTGGCCGGGCCGCTGCCGGAGCGGGCGCGGCGAGCGCTGGCCGCGGGATGCGACCTCGCCCTGCACTGCAATGGCGACCTAGCCGAGATGCGGGCGATCGCCGAGGTGATTCCCGCCATCGGCCCCGCCACGGCAGCTCGGATCGCCCGTGGCGAAGCGCTGCGGCGGCCTGTCAGCGACCGGCCGGTGGCGCAGTATCTCGACCGTGTCCGCGACTTGCTCGGCCGTCTTCCGGCCGCGTGATCGATCGCGGTTGCACCGGCGCGTCCGGCCAGCGACACTCCGCCCATGCTGGATGACTGGTCGAAGGTCGAGACGCCGCCGGTGACGAACCGGGACGATGCCGCCTTCATTCTCAAATTCGAATCCTATGAAGGGCCGATCGATCTGCTGCTCGAACAGGCGCGCGAGCAGAAGGTCGACCTGACCCAGATCTCGATCCTGGCGCTGGCCGACCAGTATCTCGCCTTCGTCGAGCATGCCCGGCGCCTGTCGCTGGAACTGGCGGCGCATTACCTCGTGATGGCGGCGTGGCTGGCCTATCTCAAGTCGCGCCTGCTGCTGCCCGTGCCGCCCAGCGACGACGAGCCGAGCGGGGCCGAGCTGGCGGAGGCGCTGGCGTTCCAGCTGCGCCGCCTGAACGCGATGCGCGAGGCCGGGCTGGGCCTGATGGCGCTGCCGCAGCTTGGCCACGACCGCTTCCCGCGCGGCGCGGCGGAGGATGAGGAGACGGTGGTGACCTCGGTCTGGGCGGTGTCGCTGTACGACCTGCTCAAGGCCTATGCCGACCACCACAGCGCCAAGGCGGCGGCAGAGGGCGGGCTGCGGATCGAGGCCTCGCTGCTGTACTCGCCGGAGCAGGCGCTGGAGCGGATGGAGGCGATGCTCGGCCGGTTCCCGAACTGGACCACGCTGGCCGCCTTCCTGCCGCCGATGACCGGCAGCCCGCTGGTGCGGCGCTCCGCCCTGGCCGCCACCTTCGTCGCCACGCTGGAGCTGGCCAAGGCCGGAAGGCTGGCGATCCGCCAGGACGGGCTGTTCGGCCAGATCTGGCTCAAGGCCCAGACCCGGGTTCCTGAAGCCCAAGACGATGCCCCGATTCCTGAAGAATGACTGAACTGAGCCAAGCCCTCCGCCTGGTCGAAGCGCTGCTGTTCGCATCGCCGACGCCGCTGACCGAAGCCGCTATCGCCGAGCGTCTGCCCGACGGCGCCGACGTGCCGGGACTGATCGACGCCCTGGCCGCGCATTACCAGGGGCGGGGGGTGGTGCTGATGCCGGTCGCCGGCGGCTGGGCCTTCCGCACAGCGCTCGACCTCGCGCCGCTGATCCGCGACGGCGGCCACGTCGTCCGCCGCATGACGCGGGCGGCGCTGGAGACCCTGGCCATCATCGCCTACCACCAGCCTGTGACCCGGCCGGAGATCGAGGCGGTGCGAGCGGTGACCACCAGCAAGGGCACGCTGGACACGCTGCTGGAGGCCGGCTGGATCGCCCCGGGCCGCCGGCGGCAGGCGCCCGGCCGGCCGCTGACCTGGATCACCACCCAGGGGTTTCTCGATCATTTCGGCCTCGGCGACGTCAAGGACCTGCCCGGGCTCGACGAGCTCAAGGCCTCCGGCCTGCTCGACACCCGACCGGCCATGGCGGTGCTGCCCGGCGGCAGCCTGTCCGGCGATGACGAGCCGGAACCGCGGGATGACGAGGATCGCGAATAGGCCACGCCGGTGGCCGCGTCGTCTTGTCCGGCTGTTCTCAAACATGAGGATTTCCGCGCAGATTCGACCTGTCTGCCGGCATTGCGGTCCCAGGGGGTTTCTGCGATGATCCGCCCGCCTTGGGGCTGGAGGAAAGTTTTATGGGTGGTTTGAGTATTTGGCACTGGTTGATCGTCCTGGTCGTCGTGCTCCTGATTTTCGGGAATCGGCTGCCGCGGGCGATGGGCGACCTGGCCAAAGGGATCAAGAACTTCAAGACCGGCCTGCAGGACGATCCCAAAGCGGGTGACCCGGACGAACGCCCGGCCGTGCCGCCGCCTGCGGGCACCGATGCCGGCAGTCCGAACCGGACGACCGTCGATCGCCAATAGTCCCTTCGGGGAACCGGAACCGCGCCCCGTCCCGGTGGCGGGGCGTGATGGACGAGTGTGATGTTCGGTTTCGACTGGTCGGAGCTTATGATTGTCGTGGTCGTGGCACTTGTCGTGCTCGGCCCGAAGGATTTGCCGCGCGCGCTGTATCAGCTCGGCAAATGGACGCGGCATGCCCGCCGCATCACCGGTGAATTCCAGCGGCATGTCGACGACATCGTGCGCCAGGCCGAGCTGGAAGAGGTGCGCAAGACCGTCCAGGATGCGACCAAGCAGTTCGACATCCGCGGCCAGATGAGCGAGCACGTCAATTCGGTGCTGGATCCGGTCAAGGATATCAAGCAGGCGTTCGAGCAGTCCGCACCGGGCGCCACGCCGTTGGCCGAGCCCGACAAGGCCGCAATGGGTTCGGTGAACGGCCACGCCGCACCGGCGTCGGCCGAGCCGCATGCGGTCGAAGGGCCGCATCCGGCGGAAGAGGCCAAGCCCGCTCCGGCATCCGAGGCGCCGTCCGCCCCGCTGGCCGCAACGCCCGAGCCGGTCCCGGCGCCGGCTGCCGCCCCGTCTTCGCCTGACCGCACGAGCTGATCCATGGCGACCTCTGACAAGGAGATCGACGACAAGCAGATGCCCCTGATGGATCATCTGCTGGAGCTGCGCAAGCGGCTGATCTATGCGGTCGTGGCGACGCTGATCGGGTTCCTGGTCTGCTATCATTTCGCCGAGACGATCTACGTCTTCCTGACCCAGCCGCTGGCCGATGCGCTGCCGCCCGGCTCAGCCCGGTCGCTGCAATACACCGGCCTGACCGAGGTGTTCTTCACCTACGTCAAGATCGGCCTGTGGGGCGGCATCTGCCTGGCCTTCCCGATCATCGCCAGCCAGCTGTGGATGTTCATTGCGCCGGGGCTGTACCGCAACGAGCGCAAGGCGTTCCTGCCGTTCCTGCTGTTCAGCCCGGTGATGTTCGTCGCCGGCTGGGTCGTCGTCTACTTCGTCGTCTTCCCGCTGGCGTGGAAGTTCTTCCTGTCCTTCCAGATCCTGGGCGACCAGGGCGGGAACGGCCTGGACATCCGGTTCGAGGGCCGGGTCGGCGAATATCTCGACATCGTGATGCGGCTGCTGCTCGCCTTCGGGCTGGCCTTCCAGCTGCCCGTGCTGCTGACCCTGCTGGTGCGGGTCGGCATCCTCAGCGTCGCGACGCTGAAGAAACAGCGCCGCTACGCCATCGTCATCGTCTTCATCGTCGCCGCAGTGCTGACCCCGCCGGACGCGATCAGCCAGGTCAGCCTGGCGGTGCCGATGCTGCTGCTGTACGAGCTCGCGATCTTCCTCGGCTCGATGATCGAGCGGGACCGGGCCAAGCGCCAAGCGGCGGCCGGTGCCGAAGACGGCAATTCCGACCCCGACACCCCGGCGTAATCATAGGACCTAGGGTGGGTTTGCTCGGCGAACCCAACCTCTAAATCCTATTTAGCCCCGTTCGGCGTAGTCCCGGACCAGGTCGCCATAGGCGTCCATCGGCGGATACGTCTCATAGCTGTGGACGGCCGGCGTGACCGCCCAGGGCAGCTTCTCGGTGGTGAAGGTCTCGATGAACGGCGTGGACCAGGTGGCATCATCCAGCATGGTCGGGCGGATGTTGACGAACTGGTCGAGGCCGTCGGGCCGCGTGAACAGCCAGGTCAGGCAGTGCGGGCAGAAGAAGTGCCGGTTGGGGCCGTGCAGGCCGCCGATGACCGGCTCTCCCTGAACGACCTCGAATCCTTCGCTCGGGATCGCCGCGGACAGCGAGTACGCGCTCGCGCTCATGCGCTGGCAGCCGGTGCAATGGCAGGCCATGGTCAGGAGCGGGGGCGCGGTGATCCTGAAGCGCACCTGCCCGCAACGGCATTGGCCCTCTTTCGGCAAGCTCGAATCGCCCATATCAGCCCTCCCGGCCTCCAGACATTGGCCCTCTTTTAAGGTCTCGGGCGGCGGCCGGCCAGACCTAGTCCCGCCGGCGTCCGGTCAGCACCAGCCAGGCGATCCCGGCCAGCACGATCAGGGCCCCTAGCAGGGCAAAGCCGGGAATGCCGGCCAGGCGCGGCCCGGCATCGGCCAGGATCGGCGCCAGCCCGACGACGAAGGCGGCGGTGACGATGGCGATGGCGATTCGCGTGGCGCCGCGTTCGATGCTGCGGCCGAAGCGGTCGATCCGGCCGATCTCGATCTCGGCCTTGATCCGGCCTTTCTCCAGCCGCCGCAGCACCCGCCGCAGGATGCCGGGGGCGTCGCCGGCCAGGGCTTGCAGCTCCAGCAGCGCCGATCCGGCCCGCTGCAGCAGCGCCTCGGGCGAATAGCGTGTGGCCAGGGCGCGGCGGACCACCGGTTCGACCTCGCGCACCACGTCGAATTCTGGGTCGAGCCGGCGCGTCACCCCTTCGGCCGTCATCAGCGCCTTCAGCACCAAAGCGAGGTCGGGCGGCAGGGCAAGGTCGTGGTCGCGCATCAGAGCGACGAAATCGGTCAGCGCCTGGCCCAGCTTCAACTGGCCCAGCGCCCCGCGGGTATGGCGGGCCAGGAAGGCCTCGGCCGCCTCTTCCAGCGGCCGGGCGTCGATATCGGGCTGCCCCGCCCAATCCAGCAGCACCTCGCGCACCCCGGCAGCGCTGCCGCCGGTGATCGCGGCCATCAGCGTTACCAGCTGGTCGCGCCGCCGGCTCGACAGGCGGCCGATGGTGCCGAAATCGAGATAGGCGATGCGGTCGCCATCCAGGCACAGCAGGTTGCCTGGGTGCGGATCGGCGTGGAACACGCCGTCGATCAGCATCATCTGCAGGAAGGCGTTGGAACTGCGCGCCGCCAGCCGGCACCGGTCCAGCCCGGCGGCGGCCAGCGCCGCCTCGTCGTTCGGCCGGATGCCGTCGATGAAGTCCTGGACCAGCACCTCCTCGCTGGTCCAGCTCCAGTGGATGCCGGGCACCACGATGTCGGGCTGGTCCTCGAACTGGCTGGCGATCACCTCGGCGTTGCGGCCCTCATTGGCCAGGTCCAGCTCTTCGCTGATGGCGGCGGACAGGTGCCGGGTGATCGCCTCGGGGTTGTAGCGGCGCAGCTCCGGCAGTTCGGATGCGGCCAGCTTGGCGGCATGGGCCAGCAGCCGCAGGTCGGCCTCGACCATCGGCCGCAGACCGGGGCGCCGGATCTTGACCACCACCTCGGTCCCATCGATCAGCACCGCGCGGTGGACCTGGGCGATCGAGGCCGATGCCAGCGGCTCGCGGTCGAAGCGGGCGAAGATCACGTCGGGATGGCCGCCCAGCGCCGCCTCGACCACCGGTGCCAGCGCCTCATAGGGCAGGGGCGGCACCCGGTCGTGCAGCTTTTCCAGCTCCGCGATCCATTCCGGCGGCAGCAGGTCGCTGCGCGTGGCCAGGATCTGGCCGAGCTTGACGAAGGTCGGCCCCAGCGCCTCGATCGCCAGCCGCAGCCGGGCGGGGGTGTCCTGGCCGGGCGCTGCCGGCCCGGTTTCGGTCGGGGTCAGGCCGCCCTGCTTCAACAGCCGGTACAGGCCCAGCCGGCGGACCACGTCGCCTAACCCGAAGCGCAGCAGGACCGTGACGATCTGCTGCAGCCGCTTCAGATCGCGGGCGACGACGAAGGCGGTCGGGAACACCTGCATGAGCGTCCTGCGGTTGGCACGGCCGCCCAGGCGGTCGCGAGGCGGAGATGCCTGGAACGTCGTAGCCGCCGCCGCGTTCCGCCGCCAGATGCGAATGGCCGCGGCCGGTTGCGAATCCAGGGTTTTCGGGGCCCAGGCCGTTTGCGTCGCGGCGGCCGTCCCCCTATAACCAGCGCACGATTCCCTGATCTGGCATACAGAGCGGCGCGATGCACGACATCCGATTCATCCGAGAGCACCCCGAAGCCTTCGATCAGGGGATGGCTCGGCGGGGTCTGTCGCCGCTTGCAGCCGAATTGCTGTCGCTGGACGAACGCCGCCGCGCGATCACCACCGAGCTGCAGACGCTGCAGACCCGGCGCAACGTCGCGTCGAAGGAAATCGGCGGCGTCAAGCAGAAGGGCGGCGACGCCCAGCCGTTGATGGACGAGGTCGCGTCGATCAAGACCCGGATGGGCGAGCTGGAGCAGGCCGACCGCGAGGCCGAGGCGGCGCTGGCCGCGCGGCTGGCGGAACTGCCGAACCTGCCCGATGACGACGTGCCCGAGGGGCCGGACGAGAGCGCCAATGTCGAGATCCGGCGCACGGGCGAACCGCGCCGGCTGAACGACGCCAAGGATCACGTCGATCTCGGCGAAGGCCTGGGGCTGATGGATTTCGCCGCGGCGGCCAAGCTGTCCGGCGCGCGGTTCGTGGTCCTGCGCGGGCCGCTGGCCAGGCTGGAGCGGGCCATCGGCCAGTTCATGCTGGATCTGCACGTCGCCGAGCATGGCTACACCGAGATCGCGCCGCCGCTGATGGTGCGCGACGAGGCGATGTTCGGCACCGGCCAACTGCCGAAATTCGCCGAGGATCTGTTCGGCACCACCACCGGCCACTGGCTGATCCCGACCGCCGAGGTGCCGCTGACAAACCTGGCGGCCGGCGAGATCCTGGAGCAGGAGACGCTGCCGCTGCGCTTCACCGCGCTGACGCCCAGCTTCCGGTCCGAGGCCGGTTCGGCCGGGCGCGACACCCGTGGCATGATCCGCCAGCACCAGTTCAGCAAGGTCGAGCTGGTCAGCATCACCACGCCGGAAGCCTCGGCGCTGGAGCATGAGCGCATGACCGACTGCGCCGAGACGGTGCTGAAGCGCCTCGGCCTCGCCTTCCGCACCGTGGCGCTGTGCACCGGCGACCTCGGCTTCTCTGCCCGCAAGACCTACGACATCGAGGTCTGGCTGCCGGGGCAGGGGCGGTATCGCGAGATATCCTCCTGCTCCAACACCGGCGAGTTCCAGGCCCGGCGGATGCAGGCCCGGTTCAAGGCGGCGGGGGAGAAGGGGACGCGCTTCGTCCACACCCTGAACGGGTCGGGCGTGGCGGTTGGCCGGGCGCTGGTCGCGGTGCTCGAGACCTACCAGCAGGGCGACGGCAGCGTCGTCGTGCCGGATGTGCTGAAACCCTATATGGGCGGCCTCGAAATCCTGCCGGCCGCGAAGAGCTGAGGCGAGCATGCGCATCCTCCTGGCCAATGACGACGGCATCAATTCCACCGGCTTCTCCGTCCTGGAAGGCATCGCCCGCGAGCTGTCGGACGACGTCTGGGTCTGCGCGCCGGAGACGGAGCAGTCGGCGGTCAGCCATTCCCTGACCATCCACCGGCCGCTGCGGCTGCGGCAGATCGAGGAAAAGCGCTTCTCGGTTGATGGCACGCCGACCGATTGCGTGCTGCTGGCGGTCAACCATGTGATGAAGGACAAGCGCCCGGACCTCGTGCTGTCCGGCGTCAACCATGGCCGCAACATCGCCGAGGACGTGACCTATTCCGGCACCATTGCCGCGGCGATGGAGGCGACGCTGCTGGGCATCCGCGCCATCGCCTTCAGCCAGCAATTCGCCGACGGCCGACGGCCGGACTGGGAGACGGCGGCGAAGTGGGGGGCCGAGGTGGCGCGCAAGGCGATCGCCGCGACCTGGCCGGCGCAGGTGCTGGTCAACATCAACTTTCCGGCGGTCGATCCGGACGCGGTCAAGGGCATCGCGGTGGTGCCGCACGGCCTGCGCAAGATCGGCGACGTGTTGGAAGAACGGATCGACCCGCGCGGCCGGACCTATTTCTGGATCGGCACGAGCCGGACGGAAGAGGCGGTGCAGGGCGACGAGACCGACGTGGCCGCGCTGCGCGAAGGCCACATCACGGTGACGCCGCTGCATCTCGACCTGAACCATGCCGCCGCGGTGTCGACGCTGCGGCAGGCCTACGCCTGACGGATACCGGCGCGTGACGGGGACCCTGCGATGATTGCCGAGCCGCGGCTGATCCGGCTCCTGATGCATCTCCGCCGCTCGGGGATCTCGGATCATCGCGTCCTCGGCGCGATCGAGCGGGTGCCGCGCGAGGCCTTCGTGCCCGACGCCTTCCTCGACCAGGCCTATGAGGACATCGCCCTGCCGATCGGGCATGGCCAGACCATCAGCCAGCCGATCGTGGTCGGGCTGATGACCCAGGCGCTGTCGGTCACCGACCGGCACAAGGTGCTGGAGATCGGCACCGGCTCCGGCTACCAGGCCGCGGTGCTGGCCCGGATCTGCCGCCGCCTCTACACCATCGAACGGCACAAGCCGCTGCTCGACCTGGCCCTGGGCCGGATCGACACCATGCGCATCAGCAACATCACCGCGCGCTGGGGCGACGGCATGAAGGGCTGGCCGGAACAGGCGCCGTTCGAACGCATTATCGTGACCGCCGCCCATCGCGGCGACGTGCCGCCCCGTGCGCTGACGGATCAGCTCGCGATCGGTGGTATAATCGTGATTCCCATGGGCGACGAGAAGCGGAACCAGCGTCTGGTCCGTTTCACGCGCACCGAATCCGGATTGGAACGGGAGGATCTGTGGCCAGTTCGCTTCGTGCCGTTGTTGCCGGATCTTCCCGACAGGGAAGAGGGCGGCTCCGGTCAATCCTACTGACGACGCTTGCCGCCGCGAGCCTCGCCGCCTGCAACACCCCTCCCAGCGCCGACGACCTGGTGCAGCGCCCGGCAACGGCGCAGGTCCAGCCCGGCGACGACGTGCTGTCGATCGTCCGGCGCTACGACGTCTCGATGCCGGGGCTGATCGCGCTGAACGGCCTGCAGCCGCCCTATGCCCTGCAGACGGGCCAGACCCTGCGGCTGCCCGGCGCCCCGGGCGCCCTGCCGGGGGCGGCGCCGGTCATCACGCTGCCCTCCGCCGGCGGCGTGCCCACCGGGCCGACGCCGATCACGCCGATGGGCGGGACGCCCCTGAACACCCAGCCGATCGGCGGCGCGGGCCTGTCGGTCCAGCGGCTGCCGCCGCCCGGTGCCGCACCCCCGGTCCAGCCCGGCGTCGCCGTGCCGCCCGGGATCCCCGGCACCGTACCGACACC
>NZ_JBYRFX010000364.1:0-4998 GCF_057815775.1 Inquilinus sp. | reverse complement strand
CTCAGGTTCCGGCCGTTGCGGTCGGTGATCGTCAGCTGGATCTTGGCGTCATGGACCCCCAGCAGGCGGTCGAGGTCGAAGGTGGCACCGAACGACAGCTGGTCGTCATAGCTCAGCTGGTCCTTGGTGCCGCCGGTCGGGTTGTAGGCGAGTTCGGAGGTGTAGCCGAACTGGAAGGCCACGCCGGCATTGGCGAGATCCGTCCGGACGCCGCCCCAATCCCCGGTCAGTTTCCCTTTGCCGGCATCCTCGGCGAGCGCAGCGCCGCTTCCCGCAACACTCGCCAGCAGCAGCATGCTCATGGCCATGCGCGACTTCATGCCGGACCTCCCTGGTCGATCTGGGCGGCGGCATCATGCCTGCCGCGATCGCAATGATTCTGGGCGCCGCCGACCGCCCCCGGGATTTGCGCCCGCCGGGATTCGATCACCGGACTCGACAGGAATGGAAGGCCGACAGCGGCGTTGCGTCAAGCATCGCCGCGACAATCGCTGGGCTGGCATGCAGCGGCGAAGTCGATCCGGCAATTGCGGAACCAGACCGGCCGGGCCGACCGTCATTCGGACCCGAGCCGCAGACGGAACGTCGCGCCGCCCCCCGGCGTCTCCTCGATCGAGATCGACCCGCCATGGACGGCCGCGGCCTCGCGCACGATCGCCAGGCCGAGGCCGGCGCCCGGATAGGTTTCGTCCCGGCGCCAGAAGGGTTCGAACACCTGCTCCCGCTCCGCCGGCGGGATGCCAGGGCCGTGGTCGATCACCAGGATCTCCGCCGGCGCCCGGACCACGACCTCCACCGTCCCTCCTGGGAATTCCATGCGCATCGCATTCTGCACGAGGTTGGCCACGGCGCTTTCGATCGCCCGGACGCTGCCCGCGACGGGCAGGCGGTCGACCTCCGGAACCAAAGCGAGATCCCGGCCGATCGCGATCGCCAGGGGCGCGCATTCGGCCACGACATTCCGCGCCAGCGCCACCAGGTCGACGGCCTCGTCGAACAGGACGTCGCGGCGTTCCAGACGGGCGACGAACAGCAACTGGTCGACCAGGGTGCGGATGCGGACGATGTCGCCGCGCATGCCATCCGCCTCGCCCGGATCCTGCAGGCTGTCGATGCGCGCGGTCAGGATCGCCAGCGGGGTGCGCATCTCATGCGCCGCCATCGCCGCGAAGCGCTGCTGCTGGCTGACGCCGGCATCCAGCCGGTCGAGCGCCGCGTTGATCGACCGGACCAGAGGCCGCAGCTCCGCCGGCACGCCGCCATGGTCGGGCAGGCGGAAATCCCGGCTGCGAAGGTCGACATGGGCCGCCTGCCGCGTGGCGGCCTGCAGCGGGCGCAGCGTCTGCCGGACGACCAGCGGCACGGCCAGGATGGCGCTGAGCAGGACGAACCCCATGACGCGGACGAGGTGGCCGGCCATGAATTGGGCGATGGCCGGCAGATCGGCCGTCCGGATCGGGTTGTCGGAGCCGATGACGGTGACGGTGCCGTGCGGCGTCTCGACCTCCGTCGCCATGACGGCCGACCCCGCCAGCGCGCCCTCCCGCAGGACGAAGGATGCGTTGATGAAGGCAGGCGACCCCATGGCGCGCATCGTGGCCGCGAGTTCGGGCGAAGAGCCATCGAGCACCCGGCCGTCCTGCATGGCCGCGACCCGGACCAGCGGCCGATCCTGGCGGAACTGCCGCAGCGCCGGCGTGTCGGCGATCGCCAGCGTGCCGCCCGGCAGCGGGACCAGCGCGTCGGCGACCAGGGCTTCGAGATTCAGATGCGGGAAGTAATATTTGTCGCCCGGTCCGCTCCAGAAGACCAGCGAGGCCGTCAGGGCCAGCACCGACAGCAGGGATTGGATGAGGATCAGCCAGGCGATCAGGCGCCACGCCAGCGACGACCTTCGCATCGTCACACCGGCCGGAGCATGTAGCCGACGTTCCGCACCGGGTGGATCGCGGCGCCCGATTCCAGCTCGATCAGCCGCCGGCGCAACCGGGAGACATGGCCGTCCAGCGACTTCGGCAGGATGTCGTCCTCCATGCCGTAGACGGCGTCGAGCAGCGCCTCGCGCTGCACCACCCGGCCCGTCCGCCGGATCAGCGCCTCCAGCACCAGCAGCTCGCGCCGGTTGAGCACCACGGGCTGGTCGCCGATCGTGACCTCGCGCCGGTCAGGGTCGAAGCGCACGCGGCCGCAGATCAAAGGCACGGCCTGTTCGGCGCCCGGCCGCCGCAGCGCGGCCCGGATCCGGGCCAGCAGCTCTTCGGCGAAGAACGGCTTGGTGAGGTAGTCGTCCGCCCCGGCATCGAGGCCGCGGACCGTGTCGTCCCGCCGGTCCAGCGCCGTCAGCACGATCACCGGCGTGCCGGGCTGGTGCCGCCGCACCACGGGCAGCAGCGTCAGCCCCTCGCTGCCGCGCAGCCGGCGGTCGAGCAGGACAAGGCCGTACCGCGCCGTGGCCAGGGCCAACTCCGCGTCGCCGTGGGAGGCCGCGTGGTCGACCAGGAAGCCGCTCTTGGCCAGACCGCCGGACACCAGCCGCGCCATATCGGGCTCGTCTTCGATCAGCAGGATCCGCGTCATTTCAACCTCATGTCGCGGGCCACCCCCAAGTCGCCGGCAGCGAGAACATGGCCGGCACCTTCCCACAACCTAAGTCGGCTAGCAGTCGTCCCGGCAAGTGAAAGTTCCAGCGTCCGAGCCCGGGAGACAGAAAAGATGTCCGTTCGCACCACCGCCCGCCCTTCGTTTGAGTTGGCCGCCTGCTGGATTATACTGGCCGTGGCCCTGTCGGCCTGCATGGGCTCCGGCGGCAGCGGCCCGCAGATCGATGCCGCCAAGTCCTTTGCCGGCGGCCGCAACTACGCCACCGACCTCAAGGTCTGCCAGGACAAGGCAGGGGCCGGTGAGACCAAGGAGAGTGCGGCGGCGAAGGTCGGCATCGGCACGGTCCTGGGGGCCGGCCTGGGCCTCGCCATGGGCGGCGACACCACGACCACCGCCCTGACCACCGGCGCCGGCGTCCTGGGCGGCGCGTCCTCTGCCGGCCTCCTGGGGGAGAGCACCACCGACCGGAGCCTGATCGCGCTCAAGAGCCGGGACGACATCGTCCGCAGCTGCCTGAGGGCGCGCGGCTACAAGCTGGTCGAGACGCCGCCGAAGGCGTCCTGAGCCGGCCCGGACCCGAAGCGCCCGTCGATGCGGGGGCCCCTTCATGTCAGGACAGGGACCTCAGGAAACTGGCGCACATGTTGCCGACCAGGTCGAAGTCGACGATCACGTTGGTCTCATCCGTCGTGTAGGACAAGTCGCAGGCCAGCTCCGTATACTGGGTTTCGTTGTAGCCGACGGGGCGATACTGGTCCTGGATGATCGGCGACTGCGAGCCCCCGACATTGTTCTGCATGCCGACGATCTGCTGGCCCGCATATTCCGTGCCGGTCTGGACGAAGACCTCGTGGGCCTCCAGATCACGGCCCGACCAGTGATGCACGGTGTAGAAGCCGTCCTTCGACGTCGACCCCGCCGGGCCGAACTTGGCATAGGCCGCGCTGATGTTCTGGCCGACCAGCTTGTCGGCGCCGCTGAAATTCGCGCAGGCGGCTGCAAACAGGGCGAGCCCTGCGGTCACCGCGATTGTCTTCCGGGTCAAAAACATCGATGTCCTCGCCGCAGTTCGCCGGGGCCACTCGCCGGCCGCGACATGGCTGAGGCGACAGCTAGCCCATCCAGGTTGTGGGAAGGTGCGCCCGACACCAAACGACAGGCCGGACGTCTCCGCAGCCACGCCAGTCGGAATCCCGGGAAATACTAAGCGCGCATCGGACTTCAGCCTGAGAGGGGTCGGAGCCGGCGCTAGGCCTCGAAATCGAGGCCCAGGCTCTGCACCTTGCGGTACAGGGTGCTGCGCGAGATGCCCAGGGCCCGTGCGGCCCGGACGAAATTGTGCTGATGCTTCCGGATCGCCGCGGCGATCAGCACGCGCTCGGCGGCATGGAGATTGTCCGGCCGGTCGGGACCGGGCACGGCATCGTCGGCTGCGATGGCTGCATCGGCGAATTCCGGTGGCAGGTCTTCCAGCGCGACGGGGCCGCCCTCGGAGATCAGCAGCAGGCTCTCCACCATATTGCGCAGCTCGCGCACATTGCCGGGCCAGGCATAGCCGCGCAGCGCCGCCAGCACCTCGGCCGGAAAGTCCCGCGCCGGCACCTGGTGACGCGCGGCGAGGTGCCGGCTGAAGCGTTCGACCAGCAGGTCGAGATCGCCGCCGCGCTCCCGCAAAGCCGGGATGTGCAGCCGGGTCACGCTGATGCGGTGATACAGGTCGCGGCGGAAGCGACCGGCCTCGATCTCCTCCCTCAGGTTCCGGTTGGTCAAGGCGAGGAGACGGACATCGACCCGCCGCGGCTGGCTGTCGCCCAGGCGGTAGACGATCCCCTCCTCCAGCACGCGCAGCAGCACCGGCTGCAGGTCGAGCGGCAGCTCCCCGATCTCGTCGAGGCACAGGGTGCCGCCATCGGCCAGTTCGAAGCGGCCGGGCCGGCCTTCGCTGGTCGCGCCGGTGAAGGCGCCGCGGACATGGCCGAACAGCTCGCTGGCCAGCAGCTCCTTGGAGGCCGCGGCGCAGTTGAAGGCGATGAACGGCGTCGCCTCCCCCTCCTCGCCATGGATGGCCCGGGCCAGCAGCTCCTTGCCGACGCCGGTCTCGCCCTCGATCAGCACCGGCACGCGCTTGTCCACCAGCCGCCGGGCGCGGCCGATGACCGCCGCCATTGCCGAACTGTCGCCGATGATATGGGCGAAGGCGCTGCGCGCCGGGTCGGCCTCCGACCCCTGGTTGCTGCCGGTGCGCAGCCGCGGGCGCGGCCGGTCCGGCACCACCAGCAGGGCGCCGATCGACCGGCCGTCGGCGACCACCGGATTGAACCATTCGGGCCGCAGCCCCTCCGGCAGGCGGTTCGCCCATTCCTCGACCGCGACATTGCGATCGAGGCCCGGCACCCG
>NZ_JBYRFX010000363.1:0-4105 GCF_057815775.1 Inquilinus sp. | reverse complement strand
CGCAGTTCTCGATCCATCGCGGCCGGCTGCACGGCGCCCTGCACCAGGCGGCGCGCGAGCGCCTGGGCGACGCCGTCCGGATGGGCCGGCGACTGGTGGGCTTCGACCAGGACGGCCAGGGCGTCACCGCCCATTTCGCCGATCGCGCCGGCGCCACCGTCGAATCGGTGCGCGGCGATGTGCTGATCGGCGCCGACGGCATCCATTCCGTGATCCGCGGCACGCTTTACCCGGACCAGGGCCCGCCGCGCTGGAACGGCATGATGATGTGGCGCGGCGCCATCGACTGGCCGGCCTTCATGGACGGGCGCAGCATGATCGTCGCCGGCGGCATGGCGGCGAAGGTGGTGCTGTACCCGATCGCACCGGGCGAGACGCCGGCGACGCGGCTGACCAATTGGGTGGTCTGCGTCCGCCTCGGTGACCGCAGCCTGCCCCCGCCCCGGCGCGAGGACTGGTCGCGGCCGGGCCAGCTGGCCGATGTGATGCCGCATGCCTCGCGGTTCACCCTGCCCGAGGCCGACCTCTCCGCCATCGTCGCGGCGACGCCGGAGTTCTGGGAGTACCCGATGTGCGACCGCGACCCGCTGCCGCGCTGGCGCCACGGCCGGGTGACGCTGCTGGGTGACGCCGCCCATCCGATGTACCCGGTCGGCTCCAACGGCGCGTCGCAGGCCATCCTGGACGCCCGCGCCTTGGCCGATGCCCTGGCGGACAGCGCCGATGTCGAGGCCGCCCTCGACCGCTACGAGGCCGACCGGCGGCCGAAGACCGCGGAAATCGTCTGGCTCAACCGTGGCGGCGGCCCGGAGGGCGTGATCGATGCCGTCGAGCAACTGGCGCCGGACGGCTTCGACGACATCGACGCCATCCTGTCCCACGACCAGCGCCAAGCGATCGTCCGCGGCTATGCCTCGGTCGCCGGCTTCGACCCGGCCAAGCCCGGCTAGGCCGGCGGCGGCAGGAAGTTCACATCGTATTGCGCGGCCAGCGCCACCACGGCGTCCGGCGTCTGCTCCGGCAGGTCGTGCAGGCCCTGGAACAGTTCGACCAGCCGGCCGGTCGGCGCCACCCAGAACAGCGACTTCGCGATCGCGCCGCTGTTATTGAAGATGCCGTGCGGGATGCCCTTGGGCAGGCGGACGAGGTCGCCGACCGTCGCAGTCGCATCGGCGCCGTCGAGCGTGAAGTCGAGCGTGCCGTCGAGGATGTAGAGAAATTCGTCCTGCAGCGGATGGATGTGCGGCGGCACGAAGGTGCCGACCCCGAAGGTGGCATGCCAGGCGAAGCTGGCCTCGGAAATCTGCTTCGGCACGTAGATCTGGCCGAGGATGGACCAGGAAATACCGTCGAGCCCGTCGCCGGCCTCGGTAATGCCCGGAGTCATCGCCTTCATTCCCTGGTCCCTCCTGCTGCGCGCCTGACCGGCACCGTTGATCTGCTTTAAGATTAAAGCATTGGTCACGCTGGGGAACGCATAATTTTGGTTGTCATGCCACGGCTTGACCGTGGCATCCAGGGGCGGCAAGAGCGGCTCTTCGTGGCCCCTGGATTGCCCGGTCAAGCCGGGCAATGACATCAAAATGAGAGCCGGACGTGAAAAAGGCCCGCTGAAGCGAGCCTTCCTCCGAACGTCTTGCCGTAACCGTCAGACCGGGATCATCGCCGCGGCGACGCGCCGGCCTTCGGAGATCAGAACATTGAAGGTGCGGCAGGCAGCGCCGGTGTCCATCGCATCCATGCCGATCCCGGCCTCGCGGATCTGCCGCCGCAGCGCCGAGGGCAGCAGCACCATGCGCGACCCGCAGCCGATCAGCAGCACCTCGACCGGCGGATCGATCCGCCGCACCTGGTCGAGATGGGCCAGGGTCAGGCTCTCGATCCGGTCGATGTCCCAGGGGGCTTCGCTTTCCGGCCAGACCAGCATCGGTCCGTGGTGGAGGCCACCGGAAATGCGGAACCCGCCCGGGGGATAGCCATCGATCATCCGCCGCCCGGGCGGAATGACGGAGGAGATCTCGACCATCTCGCCCCGCCCCGCTCAGATCACTTGCGCGACAGGAAGCGGCCGAAGCCCTTCGGCTTCTCGACCACGGCCGGCACATTGGCGGCCGGCGGCGTGTCGTCATCCGCATCCGTGCTCTTGGAGCCGCCGTTCTTGGCCGGCTCGGTGCGGGCCAGGACGGTGGTGACGGTGCTGCGGATCACCTTGACCCGGACATTCTCGGCGATCTCGATCGTCAGCTCGTCATCGGCAACCTTGACCACCGAACCGACGATGCCGCCGCCGGTAACCACGCGGTCGCCGCGGCGCAGCGCGGTGAGCATGTCGCGATGATCCTTCGCCCGCTTTTGCTGCGGCCGGATGAGCAGGAAGTAGAACACGACGAAGATGAGGATGAACGGCGCGAATTGGACGATCGCGCCCAGGCCGCCAGCCGCGTCGCCCCCGGCCGTCTGCGCATAGGCCTCGGAAATCAACATCACTCAACTCCACCTGAATAGACGCGCGCGACTATAGCGGCCGGAGCTACGGTTGCAACGGAATCCGGTCCGGCCCCCCACGCGGCCGAAGGCCGCGCATCGCTTTGTCCAGCCATGGCCGAAGGCCGCGCATCGCGCTTGGGCAAGGGTGCGTTGCGGCGGTTGATCTCGACAGCGACGGCGAGCGATCGTTACGGTCGCCGGGCTCGAAGCGAAGGAGAATGACCGGTGGGCGACCTCGACGCGACATTTCTGCACCAGCTGATCCGCATCGCCGACGCGCTGGACCGGCTGTCGCCGCCGGTTCCGGCCCCCACCGACCTGGCCAGCGCCGACGCCTTCACCTGGGATGCCGAGCATGGGCGGCTGCAGCCGGTGCCGGCGGTCAGCCGGGTCGAGTTGCGGCTGCTGCAGGGCATCATGCTGCAGCGCGACCTGCTGCTGGAGAACACCCGCCGCTTCGCCCAGGGCCTGCCCGCCAACAACGCCCTGCTGTGGGGCTCGCGCGGCATGGGCAAGAGCTCGCTGGTCAAATCGGTGCATGCGGCGGTGAACCAGGAGGCCGGCGGCATCCTGGCGCTGGTCGAGATCCATCGCGAGGACATCGGCTCCCTGCCCCGGCTGCTGCAGCTGCTGCGCGCCTCGGCCCGCCGCTTCATCCTGTTCTGCGACGACCTGTCCTTCGACGGCCAGGACGCCAGCTACAAGTCGCTGAAGGCGATCCTGGAGGGCGGCATCGAGGGCCGGCCCGAGAATGTCGTGTTCTACGCCACCTCGAACCGCCGGCACATCCTGGCACGCGAGATGATCGAGAACGAGCGGTCGACCGCGATCATCGCCGGCGAGGCGGTGGAGGAGAAGGTGTCGCTGTCCGACCGCTTCGGCCTGTGGCTCGGCTTCCACGGCTGCAACCAGGACACCTACATGGAGATGGTCGAGGGCTATGCCGCCGCCTTCGGCCTGAAGGTGGCGCCGGAGACGCTGCGCGCCGAGGCGCTGGAATGGACCATCACCCGCGGCTCCCGCTCCGGCCGCGTCGCCTGGCAGTACATCCAGGACCTCGCCGGCCGCCTGGGCCAACGGCTGGACGCGGCGGGATAGGCGCTTCCTCCAGCACCCCTTTTCCTGTCATTGCCGGGCTTGACCCGGCAATCCAGAAGATGTCGACAGCCTCTGGATGCCCGGATCAAGTCCGGGCTGACAACCCAAAGGGGATCAGGTCACCTTCGCATCCGCCTTCCAGATCACGCCGGCGTCAGCCCGGTGGCAGGTACTTGGTCGGATCGACCGGCGAGCTGTTCTTGCGCACCTCGAAATGCAGCTGCGGCTGGTCCACGGCGCCGGTCTGGCCGACGGTGCCGATGGCCTGGCCGGCGGTGACCGAATCCCCCTTTTTCACCGACAGCGACGCGGCATGGGCGTAGGCGGTGACCAGCCCGTCGCCATGCTGGATCAGCACCAGATTGCCGTAGCCGCGCAGTTCGTTGCCGGCATAGGCCACGACGCCAGCCCCGGCAGCGTGGATCGGCGTTCCGGCCGAGGCCGCGATGTTGATGCCCTGGTTCGGCTTGCCGCCGAGGGGCGCGTTGTAGCCGGCAATCAGCGAGCCGTTGACCGGCCA
>NZ_JBYRFX010000362.1:0-4042 GCF_057815775.1 Inquilinus sp. | reverse complement strand
GACCGGATCCCGACCTTCGCCACCACCTCGGCCCCGCCGGGCGAAGAGATGATCGAGCAGGCGAAGGCGCTGATGGCGGCCGGTTGGGCGGCGATGCGCCTGTCGCCCTCCGGTCACCGGGGCGGTGAGATCTACGAGCCGCGCGAGCATATCGCGACCACGGCGAAATGGTGCGTCAAAGCCCGAGAGGCGCTGGGCGACGATGTCGTGCTCGGCATCGACCTGCACCACCGCCTGTCGGTGGCGGAGGCGGCGAGCTTCTGCCAGAAGATGCCCTCGGGCACGCTCGACTTCCTGGAGGAGCCGATCCGCGACGAGACGCCGGAGGCCTATGAGGCGCTGCGGCGGATGGTCGACGTGCCCTTCGCCATCGGTGAGGAGTTCGCCTCCAAATGGCAGTTCCTGCCGTACATCGAACGCAACATCCACCAGTTCAACCGGATCGACATCTGCAATGTCGGCGGCTTCACCGAGGCGATGAAGGTCGCCGGCTGGAGCGAGGCGCATTACGTCGACATGATGCCGCACAACCCGCTGGGCCCGATCTGCACGGCAGCGACGGTGCATTTCGCCGCGGCGGTGCCGAACTTCTCCTGGCTCGAGACCCGGACCTCGACGGCCGAACAGCTCGGCTTTGACAATGCCGATCTGTTCCCGGTCCAGCCGCGGATCGAGAATGCCCATTATCCGGTGACGGACGCGCCCGGCCTCGGCGTCGAGGTGAACGAAGAGCTGATCAAGCAGCAGAGCTTCAAGTTCTGGGAAGCGCCGCACCTGAAGCGCAACGACGGCTCGGTGACGAACTGGTAGGGGCAGCCGTCACCCGGCTGACGGGCGGCTTGCGCATGTTCGCTTTTTGTTCTAAATTTGCGATGGGAGGACAGAGGAGGAGGGGCATCGCCACGGAGAGTGGATATGCAATACACCTTTGATTTCTATGACGATCTCAACCGCCGGCGGAAGCGGCCGGAGCGACTGTTCTTTGGTGTGCAGCCGGACAGAGAGGCTGGCAGCCAGGTGGCACAGCTCGCCGACCGGTTGTTCGCGGAAAACCGATTGCGGGGCACGCGCCTCAGGACGGATCGCCTCCACATGTCGCTGCATCACATCGGCGACTTCAAGCGCCTGCCCAGCCCGATCATCTATGCGGCGCAGCAGGCTGCGAAGGCTGTTTCGATGCGGCCATTCGAAGTGGATTTCCGCTTTGTGCACAGCTTTGCGGCAGCACCACAGAAGAATGGCCGGCGGCCGCTGGTGCTGCTGGGCGAGGGAAAGGGGCCGAGGGAGCTGTTCCATGCCCTCGGGATCGAGATGACCAGGAACGGGCTGAGCGCAGCCGTGGATTTCACGCCGCACATGACGCTGTCCTACGGCCCAGAGGCGATTTCCCTGCAGAAGATCGAGCCGATCCGTTTTGTGGCGAGGAACTTCACCCTCATCCACAGCCGGCTGGGCCTCACGCAATACGAGATCATCAACCGCTGGTCCCTGGCGGCCTGACCCTGTCCCAGCTCTCGGCCGTCTTTCCCGTGCGGGTGAGGCGGCCGAGCCATTCGACATTGTTAATAAATTAGTTTTGACTAATTGATTCGTATCAACTAATTAATTGCCCATGATCGAAGCCGCTACCATCACCGCTGTCCTGCGCACGCTGGCGGACCCGACCCGGCGGGCGGTGTTCGAGCGGATCGTCGGGGCCGACGAGATCACCGTGGCCGAGCTGACGCGGGGCAGCGGCGTGACGCAGGGCGCCATCTCGCAGCACCTCAAATCGCTGAAGCAGGCCGGCCTGGTGGTCGAGCGCCCCGAAGGCCGCAACGTCTATTACCGCGCCCAGCCTGACGGCCTCGCGCCGCTGGTCGATTGGATGAGCCATTACGGCGTGTTCTGGCGCGAGCGGTTCGCCGACCTCCGGACCCTCCTGAAGGACATCGATCCATGAACGACACGGCATCGACCCCCGGCACGCAGGACATCGTGGTCGAGGAGACCTTCCCGCATGCGCCGGAGGTGATCTGGAAAACGCTGACGAGTGGTGCGCTGATGGCCCGCTGGCTCATGGCGCCGACCGGGTTCGAGCCGGTGGAAGGCACGCATTTCACTTTCCAGACCAAGCCGGCCGGCGCCTGGGACGGCACCATCCGCTGCCGGGTGCTGGAGGTGCGGCCGAACGAACGCTTCGTCTATGCCTGGACGGGCGGGCATGACGGGAATGTCGGATACGGTGCGCCGCTGGACACCGTGGTGACCTGGACCCTCTCCAGGGCCGGGACCGGAACGCGCCTCCGCCTCGTCCATTCCGGTTTCGTTGTGCCGAAGAACGACTCCGCGCTCACGACGATGGGCAATGGCTGGAAGACGGTCGTCCCACGCATCGGCGCCATCGCCGAGGAAGAGGGCTGACGCGACAACACTCTGCGGGAGGAGAAATGAGATGAGTAAGGCCTATACCGGCGGCTGCGCCTGCGGCGCGATCCGCTACGAAATCTCTGCCGAACCGATCTTCATGAACGATTGCCAGTGCCGCGACTGCCAGCACAAGAGCGGCACCGGGCACGGGTCCTACCTGACCTTCCCGAGCCGGGAGGCCGTGCAACTCAGCGGTGACGCGAAACACTGGGACATCACCGGCGATAGCGGCAATGTGAAGACCCGCGCCTTCTGCCCGACCTGCGGATCGCCGGTGTATCTGACGTTCGCGGCGATGCCAGACCTGTTCACCGTCCACGCCGCCAGCCTCGACGATCCCGGCCGATACAGGCCGCAGGCGGTGACCTACGCCGTGCGCGGCCACGCCTGGGACCACCTCGACCCGGCCCTGCCGAAATTCGACAGGATGCCGCCGATGTGACGCGCTATCCGCGCTCCGCGGCCGGGTCGGGCAGGGGGCGGATCATTGTGTCCTCCGGCCCCAGCACCCGGCCGTCCTGGGCGCGGAGTTCCAGCTTCCGCACGGGCAGGCCGCGCTTGCGGTCGATCAGCAGGACATGGGCCTCGTCAGGCTCGAAGAAATAATCCTCGCCCCACTGCCGCAACGCGACGAGCAGGGGAAACAGGCCGCGCCCTTTCTCCGTCAGCACATACTCCTGATAGGCGCTGCCGTCGGAGGCCGGGATTGTGTCCATGATGCCGTGGGCGAGGAGGTTGCGCAGCCGGGCCGCCAGGATGTTTTTCGCCAGCCCCAGGCTTTGCTGGAATTCCCCGAACCGGCGCAGCCCGTCGAACGCATCGCGGACGATCAGCAGCGTCCACCAGTCGCCGATCGCATCCAGCGGACGGGCGACGCCGCAATGTGACTCCCGGTGGCTGGTTCTCTTCACCATCGCGATGCCGCTCCCATGATCCGCTTCTCTTTCATCTAGTGGTTGCAAATTAAAACCTCAAGCGATATGAGGCTGAGTGGTTTTAATTTGCAACCAAATCATGTGAGGAGACATCCGTGATCCAGTCCGATGCCAGCTTCGGCGGCACCTTCCCCTTCGCGCCGCATTTCAACGACGCTGCCGGCTTCCGGATGCACTATGTCGATGAGGGGCTGCGCGACGCGCAGGTGGTGCTGTGTCTCCACGGCGAGCCCACCTGGGGCTATCTGTTCCGGTCCCTGATCCCGGCGCTGAGCGATACCTGCCGCGTGGTCGTCCCCGACCATATGGGTTTCGGCAAGAGCGAGACGCCGCCGGACCGCAGCTACTGGCTGCAGGACCATATCGACAATATCGAGCGCTTCGTGCTCGCCCTCGATCTCGACGACATCACTCTGGTCATGCATGATTTTGGCGGTCCGGTCGGCATGGCGCTCGCCGCCCGCCACCCCGACCGCATCCGCCGTGTGATCTCGACCAATGGGCCGACCCCGTTCGGCCAGCCGGACATGGTCGAGCTGGCGACGGCGAATGCCGGCGTGTCGCCCTGGTTCCAATGGATCCTGAAGGCTGAAGCGGATGGCAGCCTGGAGCCGGTGCTGGGGCAGCTCGGCTTCAATATCCTGAGCACGCTCAAGCTCAACGGCTTCGAGAACAACGCCGTCATCACCGATGACTGG